>NZ_DJJJ01000065.1:0-135521 GCF_002434085.1 Acinetobacter sp. UBA6571
AACTGTGCCTTCAATGATCAGGGTGTCGACCTTGTCGGACTCGGAGCCGTCATCCATACGGGCAAAGCCGACAGACTCAGGGGCACCGGCCACATAGAGCGGGCCTTCGATGGTACGGGGAGTGCCGCCAGTGATACCGGCCTTGGCATCTGCCTCATCGGCACGCAGGTCGAGGTAGTGTTCAAGACCGAGCCCGGCAGCGAGCAGGCCGAGTTCATTGGCCTGACCTGCATCGGTCAGGTATTCGAGGCCTTTCCAGACTTCAGAGGGCTGGATGTCGAGGTCTTCGATAGCCTGGAACAGATCCCCGAGCAGGCGGACGACGACCTGCTGAATGCGCTCATCGACCGGGCCTTTGGCAGTATCGACATTCATTTGTTTTACGAGCGCATCAATTTGTTGACGGTTCATACTATCACTCCTTAAGTATGTATAAGACACTAACAGGGGCTGACGAGAGATCAGCCTCTGAAAAAACGTCTTGTTGTTATCTTTCCTTGGTACAACTTGTTTTATGGGCTATGGCTGGTATTACTCTGTAAAAATTTTTCGCTATAAATCCGATAATCCTGCAACTCTTCAATATCCAGCCAGCTTTTAACTGCCTCAATCATGGGTGGAGGACCACACAAATACATATCAAATGCCTGCTCAGCGAGCTGGTCTCTATTTAAATGCTCCTGAATATAGCCAGTTTTTCCTGTCCATGTACTTGAAGCTTTAGTCACAATCGGCTGATAACTAAAGTTGGGAATACGTTCAGCATAACTCTGCAGCCGCTGCTGTTCACATAAATCAGCCTCACTATTTACACCATAAAATAGCTGAACGGCAGGTGTGTTAGGCTGTTCTGCGATATTGTCGAGCATACCCAAAAAGGCTGACAGTCCGGTTCCACCAGCGATAAAAACCAGTGGACGTTCTACTTCGCGCAAATAAAAGCTGCCTAAAGGGGCTTCCATCATTAAGATTTGACCAACCTCACAGCGCTCACGTAAGTAATTGCTCATTACTCCATCCGGCAACAACCGGATTAAAAACTGTAGCTGGTTAGAGTGATTTGGCCGGTTGGCAAAAGAATAAGAGCGCCAGTCTGGTGTGCCTGGAATCTGTAAGCGTGCATATTGTCCTGGCAAAAACTGTAACTGTTCCTTATGTGTGCTGGCATCAAGGTGTAAAATTGCAGTTGTTTCAGAAACCAGCTCAACAGCAGTGACTGTGGTGGCAAGCTTGAGCGTGTCACCTGCGTTACAGATATTTGAGTTATGGTCAAAATAAAAAGCAGCATTTGACATGACCCGGGTCTGACAAGCCAGCATTTTACGCTCAGCGAGATCCCGCTCGCTTAACGCATCTTCATCAACATAATCCTGCTCGTAAATGCCAGTTTCACACTGTCCTTGACAGGTGCCACATACACCTTCACGGCAGTCTAAAGGGAGGTTGATTCCCTGACGAACAGCCGCATCCAGCAATAGCTCGTCATCATTTACCGAGATAAAAAAAGTTTTACCATCTGCAAAGTTGAGTGCAACAGAATGCCCCATGTGTCACTCCTTATACATGATAAAAGTCGAGTACGGAATCAATCTTGTCATTAAGCAAAACAGTGTGCTGACGACGGATCCGAAACGTTTCTTCAGTTTTGCGCAGAATATAAGTTGCATGTCCGTAGAAACAGCCTTCCAGACCTTGACGGTTGTAGAGGGTCTGCCAGACAACATTTGCCTGAATTAAACCATCCTCAAGCATCTTGACCCGTATATTGTTAATACTGTGCAAAGTACGTGGCAGAGGAGTTGCAGATGCTGCTTTACCTGTACGGATACGGAATACCCGGTCTTCTAGTCCTGAACGGTCTGCATAATAAATATAAGACAAGCCCTGATTTGGATCTTGTACATAGGTATGGTCATCTATCCACTGTGGAATATGATATTCGCTGTCTTCATCATATAACTCGAGATAGGCCTCCCATTCATAGGCATCACAAAGCTCTGCCTTACGGTAAAGAAATTGAGAAACGGCGAAATGGAGTTCTTGAGACATGATTACACCTCATCCGTTACAGTATGATTTTCATAAGTAATATCATGCAGTTTTAAAGCTTTCTTTTTTAGGCCGTCTAACATTAACTGTTGCCAGTGACCGTGCTGGTTCACATAAAGTCCTTCATGTGTGAATTCACGCCCGGTAATGACAGGCTCAATACCCAAGTCCTGTGAATTCTGGGTAGGGCCATAACACCACGTATGGTGGCCACGTGAAATATCGCTCCAGCGTTCCAGACGTGCTTGGAAACCTTTCTGCTGTTCACGGAACTCGACCAGATCATCGGGAGTGCCTAGGCCGGATACATTAAAGAAATCTTCAAACTGACGAATGCGGTTACGGCGAGCTTCAGCTGACTCTCCTTTAACCCCAATGCACTGACTGATTACTTCTGTCTTGTTCCAGGCGACCGGGCGTACGATTCGTAACTGCGAACTGATCTGGTCCATAAAAAACAGACTTGGATAGAGGTTTAAGTTTCTGAGACGGTGCATTGCCCACTCAGCACGCTTTGGACCATATTTCTCGACCAGATAGGGCATGACTGTTTCATATCCAGGGCGGACCGTCGGGTTCGGCATATCACTAAATAAAACGCTATGACCGTTTTTAAAGCTAAACCAGCCATCATCAGTTTCATTATCACCCGCACCCAGCTTGCTATAATCAAGAGTATCAAGATCACTACCTTTGGCTGCATTGACCTGCTGGCGATGCTGTACAGTTGAAACATAATTGTAGTGAACAGTACTGACATGATAGCCATCTAGGCCATTTTCATTTTGCAGTTTCCAGTTACCTGCAAAAGTATAAGCCGACTTACCCTGTAACACTTCCAGCTCACCGGTAGGTGACTGCTCGACCATCAGGTCGAGAAATACTTTGGCATCACCTAAAAAATCTTCGAGGCTATCTGTAGCCTGCACATCAAGGCTAACAAATACAAAACCACGATAGCTGGCAATCCGGCCCTGCTTTAGACCACGACTGGATTTGTCAAAATCTTCACAATATTCACTTGGTGCTTTAACCTTAACCAGACGACCATCGGACTTATAGCACCAGGCATGGAACGGACAGGTGAAAGTAGACTGATTGCCTTTGGCAACCCTGGTTAAGGTTGCTCCACGATGTTCACAGGCGTTAACCATAGCATGCAGTTCACCCTTACCATCACGGCTGATGATGATAGGCTGTCGGCCAATCTGGACAGTTAGAAAGTCATGGTTATTGGGAATTTCACTTTCATGACAGGCATAAATCCATACTTTTTCAAAAATGAATTCCATTTCAAGATCAAACAATTCTGGCTGCGTGAACATATCACGCGCTATACGGAAAACCCCGTCATTTGGACGAAAATCAATGCATCCTGCAACGAAATCCTGCCATTCAGTTACGCTACGTGAGGCCATTTTATAATACTCCATTCAATCAGCGCTTTTCTTGATTGAACCGCGATTACCATTTGGCCTCTATCCGATTTTTCCAGAACTTTATCCAGTTTTTGCAGAAACGTCTTTAAAGTACTATATATATAAATAGAAGAAGATTCAGCGATGATATAACTTGCTTGAGATCAATAAATAAATTTTGAAATTTTATTGGCAGAGGCCGTAACCAGATTCGCAATTTCGTCTTTAAATACATTTTCATCATAAGTACTAAGAGGACAGCTCACTGATAAAACTGCAACCATTTCCTGTTTAGACTGTTTAAAGATAGGAGCAGCACAGGCAGCCATATCATGATTAAAATGACCCCAGCTCACCATAAATTTTTGTTCACGTACTAAATCAAGTCTAGCTAGTAACTCTTTTAAATTTTTGGGTGTGCGCTCGGAAAAGGACTTCCAGTCCTGAAATTTGCTATAACGCTGCCGTACCTCGTTCTCAGGCAAACTTGAAAGTAGATATTGTCCAATTACTGTAGCATGGGCTGGCCATCGGGTTCCCACCTGTAAAGTACTCGTAAATGCCCCAATAGCCTGAACATTATGAATAAAAATAATGTGTGTTCCTTCAAGAACAGACAGATGTGCAGCAACCTGAGTTTGGTCCCGCAGTTCTTTCATAATAGGTGTAGCAAGATCGGTCAGCGAAAGTTTGGACAAGCTGTTAAATCCGAGCTCCATAACTTTTGAGTCTAGGGCATAGGTCTTGGCGCTGGCTTTTCTAAGATAACCTGATGCCTCAAGCGTGTAGATCAGGCGAAAAGCGCTCGAACGGTTCACATTTAGAATCTCTGCAATTTCAGAGATGGTCATTTCACTTGCTTCCTGATTAAAAGCCTGCAAAACAGCCAGCCCTCGGACTAGGCCTGGTACCAGATATCGTTCCTCATTCTTATTGTTTGAAAGGTCTTCAGTTGTATCGTCTAGTGCAACAGTCATGATGAAATTACTCAAACCAGTAAATTTTAATATAGTTTCAGATTCATTGTAATGTTAAAGAATAATTAAAACAATTTTCACATATAAAACTTTTGATTCTATTTAAAACAAAATTATTTTAATAAAAATATTAAATATTTGATTATTAGTAAAATATAAAATTTGACATAAAAAATAATTTAAGGGTATTCTTTTATAAAGTTTCTTATATTAAATATTGTTTTATATACAAAACAAAATGAGGACGCAAGGTATGAGTTGGATCTCAGTTTGTCAGCAGGGTGACGTTAGCGAAGATGAGCCGAAAGCCATCGAAATTGAAGGGAAAAAAATTGGTGTTTTTTTTGTCGATGAAAATTACTTTGCTATCGAAAATGTTTGCCCTCATGCGTATGCCTTATTAACCGAAGGATTTATCGAAGATCAGACTGTTGAATGTCCATTGCACGAAGCAATTTTTGACATTCAGACAGGTGAGCTAAAAAGTGGACCAGGGTGTAGAAACCTATGTACGTACCCGGTTCGTGTTGAAGGACAGGATATTCAAATTCAACTCTAGTCCTCACATGTACAAGGAAGCAGAACAATGAAGACATTTAATGAAAAGTTGGCAAGCTGGATTCATGCAACGCCAGCAACCGAAGCAGGTATCAACAATATTCAAGTTCCAGGTCAATCTGAATTGTTGGTTTGGCAGACACGTTATAAAGAACCAACTCTCTACGAACAAGACTTTGTAAAAAACTTGATTCAGGCATTTTCTGCGGGCGCAACTGAGTTAGATGAGGTTGTTTCTGCCCTTAATCAACAGGGTTTCCGTTGTGAATCTGGTGATGAATGGACTTCTGCAAGCTTTACAGAAGAAATGCAACGTTTAGGTTATTGATTCAGGGAAGAATAAAATGAACGCAATCGTATCAACTTCACAAAGCGCTGAAGAATATTTAGAACTTGGTTTACGTGACCAATGGCACCCGGTTTTAGCAAGTTGGGAAGTCGCTGCTAATCCAGTCGGAATTACTCGTTTAGGCGAAAATATTGTAGTTTGGCGTGATGCTGAAGGTCAGGTTCACGCGCTTGAAGATCGCTGTCCACATCGCGGTGCTCGTCTTTCACTGGGTTGGAATTTGGGTGACCGAGTTGCTTGCTGGTATCACGGTGTTGAAGTTCGTGCTGACGGTGTTGTTGCTGATGTGCCAGCCGTTCATGAATGTCCAATGACTGGTACTAAATGTTTAAAGAACTATCCTGTCATTGAGCAACATGGCGCAATCTTTATCTGGTTTGGTATTGATGCAAATGAACAACCAGCGCCGCTTGAGTTTCCAGAGCAACTTGCAAGCGAAGAGTGGAGTTCATTCCTTTGCCAAGCAGACTGGAAAGTAAACCATCAATACGCGATTGATAACGTGATGGACCCAATGCATGGGACCTATTTACACGCGACATCGCACTCAATGGCAGATGGTGAACGTACTGCAGAGATGAAACACCGCACGACCGATAATGGCTTTGTTTTTGAAAAAGAAGGTCAAACCGGTGTGAACTTTGACTGGGTTGAATATGGTTCAACAGGTGCAAGCTGGTTACGTCTTTCAATTCCATACCGCAAACAATTTGGCCCAGGTGGCGAATTCTGGATTGTAGGTTATGCAACGCCAATTGATGCCAACAATACTCGCGTATTTTTCTGGCGCTGCCGTAAGGTGAGTTGCTGGCAACGTAATGTATGGCGTTTCTTATATCGCAATCATTTAGAACAGTTGCATTGGGATGTATTGGAACAAGACCGAATTATTTTAGAAAACCTTGCGCCAAATGCCCGTGAAAAAGAATTCCTCTATCAACACGATGTGGGTCTTGCACGTTTACGCCGTTTAATGAAGAAAGAAGCCGAGAAGCAATTAAAGAAAATTGCTGCGTTAAATGCATCAAACCGTATCGAGATGCAGGAAGAAGCTCATGGCTAATGTAGCGTTGTTGCAAGGCAAAAAAGTTTTAGTGACTGGTGCTGCACGTGGTTTAGGCCGAGATTTTGCTCAAGCCATTGCTGAGGCTGGTGCTGAAGTCGTAATGGCAGATATTTTGTCTGACCTCGTGCAACAAGAAGCACAGGTCTTACAAAAACAAGGACTCAATGTTCATGCAGTAACAGTTGACCTTGCCAATGCAGACTCTATTGAAAATGCTGTCGCAAAAAGCATGGAAGTATTACAAGGACTAGATGGTCTTGTGAACTGTGCAGCGCTTGCAACCAATGTTGGTGGAAAAAATATGATTGATTACGATCCTGAACTTTGGGATCAGGTCATGAAGATTAATGTGAAAGGCACATGGCTCATTAGTAAGGCATGCGTTTCACATTTAAAGCAATCGGCCGCCGGCAAGATTATTAATGTTGCGTCAGATACAGCACTTTGGGGTGCGCCAAACCTGATGGCTTATGTGGCGAGTAAAGGTGCAATTGTTGCCATGACACGTTCAATGGCAAGAGAGTTGGGTCAGTTTAATATCTGTGTCAACACCTTATCTCCGGGCCTTACTCTGGTTGAGGCAACCGAGTATGTGCCTCAAGAACGTCATGATTTATATATCAACGGAAGAGCGATTCAACGTCAGCAACTTCCCCAAGATTTAAATGGAACAGCATTGTATCTACTGTCGGATTTGTCCTCTTTTGTGACAGGTCAAAATATTCCGGTCAATGGCGGTTTTGTCTTTAACTAAGGAGTGGTCAAATGATTACAGGGATCGAGATTTTAAAGTTTGGAGTTGAAGATAGAGCCGCTTCAAACAAGTTTTTGGCAGATTTTGGTTTAAGCCAAAGTACTTCAGATATTGAAGGTGCAGACTTATACCAGACTCAAAACGGTAGCAAAATTTATTTATTTAATTGTGATGATGACCGTTTGCCATCTGCTATTGAGCAAGGTTCAACTTTACGTGAAGTCACGTGGGGTGCTGATAGTCTTCAAGACCTTGAAGACTTGGCAGCTCGTTTGGCCGATGTAGACGGTTTTAAACGTACTGAAACGACAGTTCAGTGTCTTGACCCCAATGGTATGACCATTCGTTTTGAACAAAGTTTTGTAAAAGAAGTACCAGAACTTAAAACGGAAGGCATTAACCAGTACGGTAATATTCAACGTGTCAATGCAGCAAGCCCAGTTTATGAAAAAGGACAACCGGTAGCAATTGGACACGTTGTATTTTTTACGCCTGATCTGGCAACCACCGAGAAGTTTTACATTGAAAAATTAGGCTTTCATTTATCTGATGCCTACAAAAATCGCGGTGCATTCTTACGTTGTCGCGGTGAAGGTTATCACCATGATTTATTCCTGCTCAGTGTTCCAAATAAACCTGCTGGCCTGAACCACGTTGCGTTTGTTGTTCGTGATATTCATGAGGTAATTGGGGGCGGTTTACATATGAACCGTTCAGAGTGGTCAACTTTTATCGGGCCAGGACGTCATCCAATTTCTTCTGCTTATTTCTGGTACGTCAACTCACCATTGGGCGGTGCATTTGAGTATTACACTAACGATGACTATTTGACAGAAGAATGGCAGCCACGTACAGAAGAACACTGCCTTGAACTTTTTACCGAATGGGCAATCGAAGGCGGTTTGGATAACACTACTCGCCGTCAGGTGAAGTCTTTGTAAAAAAATGCCTGAGCCAAGGAGAGCAGAATCATGGAAAGAATTGTAATTGTGGGAGCCGGGCAGGCTTCTGGCTGGGCCGTAAGCACATTACGCCAAAATGGGTTTTCGGGTGAAATTCATGTGGTCTCTAATGAAGAACAGGTCTTCTATGAGCGGCCACCTCTGTCTAAACAGGTCCTGTCTAGAGAGGCTGATTATGAAAGCCTAAGCTTATTCTCAGCTGATCAAATTGAGAGCTTTAATATTCAGTGGCACAAACCGGCTTTTGCTACGCAGCTAGACCGTCAGCACAAACAGGTCATACTGCAAGATGGTAAAACTCTACCTTATGACAAGTTACTGATTGCTACAGGCAGCCGAGCACGGATACCAGTAAAAACCTGGCAGTTTATTCCTAATGTACTGACTTTACGAAATGTGCAGGACTGTGAATATTTGGCTGAACGTTTAGAAAAGGCAAATAAGGTAGCAGTGGTGGGTGGTGGGTGGATTGGTCTTGAAATCGCCGCTACTGCGCGAAAACAGGGCAAGCAAGTGCATGTTTTTGAATATGGAGACCGGTTGTGTGCACGTAGTGTCAGTCCAGAGCTTTCCAGTGTTTTAAAACAGATTCATGAACAGCAAGGCACGGTGATTCATTTAAAGAGTAAGCACTTGCATCTGGTTGAGGCGTATCAGCAAAAAGTAGAGGTTGTTAATTATCCTCAGGCCAGTGAACTCTTTGATTGTGTCGTTGTAGGAGCTGGTGCAGAAATTGCAAAAGAGCTGGGCAGCAACGCAGGTCTGAATGTGAAAGATGGGATTGTAGTGAACTGTTTTGGGCAAACTTCAGATCAGGACATTTATGCCGCAGGAGACGTCGCGATCCATCCGGGTTTGGGCTATTGCATTCAGTCTTGGGCGAATGCGCAGAATCAGGCGATTGCAGCCGCCAAGTCAATGCTCGGAATAGCAACTGAATATAACGATATTCCATGGCTCTGGTCGGATCAGTATCACTTTAATATCCAGATTTTAGGAAATTATCAACCTGAAAAAACTAAAGAAGTAATCATTCGTCAAGGTGGTGAAAACCAGGTGAGCTATTTATATCTGGACCATGAAAATCGTTTACTGAATATGGTTGCCATTAATGATTCCAAACTGGTCAAACTGGCAAAACGCTGGATTCAGTCTGAAACCCAGCTTAACCCTGAACAATTACAAGATCCTGAATTTAATGTCATGAAATTAAAACCTTAAACATTGAATCCGGCACTCATTACTAGACTCAAGGAAAGACATATGAGTAATGAAGAAAAAAATGGATTAAAGCACTGGCTTCCAGCTTTTGTCCTGATGGTATGCGTGGTACTGGCATTTTTCGACAAGATCAGTATCGCAGTTTTGTTTTCCGATGCGCATTTCCAGGATGCGATGGGGATCGCAGGTGACAAGGCAAAGCTGGGCTGGCTGATGACCAGTTTCTTGCTGGCTTATGGTTTTTCATCTGTATTTTTGAGTTTTCTGGGCGATATTTTTAATCCTAAAAAAATGCTGTTCTGGAGCGTAGCTGCATGGGGCATACTCATGCTTTTTATGGGATTTACCACCAGCTACGCAGGAATGTTATTTCTACGCGTATTGTTGGGGCTTGCAGAAGGACCACTCTTTGCGCTGGCATATACCATCGTTAAACAGACCTATACAGACCGGCAGCAGGCACGCGCCTCCACCATGTTTTTACTTGGTACTCCAATTGGCGCATTTCTAGGCTTTCCAATCACTGCCGCGGTACTGGCTAATCACGACTGGCATACCACATTCTTTGTAATGGCTGGACTTACGATTGTTGCTTTACTGGCTATTGTATTTGGATTACGTAATCTGCAACTCAAGAAAACCATTGAACTAGAATCTGGCGCTAAGCGCATCAATTTTCAAGGACATATTGCAAACACTAAATTCCTGTTACAGAACAGTTCGTTCTGGCTGGTATGCATATTCAATATCGCCTTAATGACTTATCTCTGGGGATTAAATAGTTGGGTCCCGTCTTATCTCATCCAGGATAAGGGCTTTAATCTTAAAGAGTTTGGTGTTTATTCAAGCTTTCCGTTTATTGCCATGCTGGTTGGTGAAATCATTGGCGCATTTCTTTCAGACAAACTGGGGCGACGTGCTGTTCAGGTCTTTAGCGGTTTGCTGGTAGCCGGAATCTTTATGTATGTCATGGTTCTGATGACTAATCCAATTCTGATCATTGCTGCGATGTCTTTAAGTGCCATGGCTTGGGGTTTTGGAGTAGCAGCGGTATTTGCTCTGCTTGCAAGAGTAACGACCTCAAATGTAGGGGCGACTGCAGGTGGAATATTTAACGGTTTAGGTAATTTTGCAAGTGCAATTGCGCCTGTACTGATCGGTTACATCGTGATGCAAACACATAGTTTTAATTTAGGAATTACCTTCTTGGCTGCAGTCGCTGTCATTGGGTCGTTGTTCTTGGTTCCTCTTTTAAAACGTTATTAATTCACTGTATAGGAGTTTAAAAATGACTACACAACAATTCGAATCGTGGGCACAACCAGAGGGTGCTTCTTTAGAAGATTGGTTAAACACGCGTATTGCTCGCTTTGAGACACGTAAATATGACTTTGATGCCTTGAAGTTCCAGGCAGATTACGACCCTAAATATCGCCGTGCACAAATGCGTTACATGGGTACGGGTGCAACAGGTGTTGCAAATGACGGTAACACCGTTCCAGCAGAAAACTTTACGTTTTCAACCATGGTTCTACCACCACAGTGTGAAGGTCCTTTGCACATTCACCATGATGTTGAAGAAGTGTTTTTTATGCTTCGCGGCGAAATTGATTTGTTCATTGAGCACAACGGCGAAAAATTTGAAACCCGTTTAAAAGAGCGTGACCTGATTTCAATTCCACCGGGGATCTACCGTGGTTTGTTTAACCCAGGTCAAGAAGACGCCTTGATGTGCGTGATGTTGGGAACAGGTAAACCAACAATTCCTAACTATCCACCAGAGCATCCATTGTCTCAAATCAAACGTTAATTGTTTGATGAAGTGAATGAAAGGAAAGAATTAAAAATGATGACACTCATTGAAAAGTTAGCAGAATTTCCGGTGAAAACGGTCAATGTTCAAGGCCAGCAACAAGCCTATCGCGAAGCTGGTCAGGGCGAATACCTTGTGCTGTTGCATGGCATTAGTTCCGGTTCTGCTTCATGGGTAAACCAACTTGAAGTGCTGTCTCATCATTTTCATGTCATTGCCTGGGACGCACCGGGCTATGGCAAATCAGATGAACTTTTAACGGATCAACCGAATGCGACCGACTACGCAAAGCGTTTGGCAGCATTGTTCGATACTTTAAAAATTGAAAAAGCAATAGTGGTGGGACACTCATTAGGTGCCTTACAGGCCAGTGCATTTGCTGCACTTTACCCAGAGCGAGTGAAACACTTGGTGGTCGCTAACTTGGCGCAAGGCTATCAACGCCACGATGAACAGACACAAATTCAGGTTTTTGAAAAAAGACCAAAAATGTTGAAAGAACTCGGTGCTAAAGGAATGGCCCAAAGCCGTGGACCTCATTTGATTTATAAACAAGAGCCACAAGCCTTAGCTTTAGTTTCAGAGGTGATGCAGCAATTGACCCTACAAGGTTTCACCCATGCATCGTACTTACTGGCATATGACGAAATACGTAATTATTTAACCGATTTAAAAGTCCCATGCACAGTGATTGCAGGGCAGCAAGATCAAATCACTCCTGCGTTAGGTATACAAGAGCTTGCTCAGGAATTGCAGTTGGAACAGCGCTTCGTCATAGAAGATGCAGGACATTTAAGTTATGTCGACCAACCGCAAGCATTTTACCAAATTATGTTGACGATTCAGGAACAATCGTAAGAGAGATTAAGGATTATGAGCTTCCAAGTTGAAGGAAAAGTTGCAGTTGTTACCGGTGGCTCATCTGGGATTGGGCTGGCTGCTGTTGAAATACTGGTTGCAGAGGGTGCATGAGTTGCTTGGTGTGGTCGCGATGAAGAACGTTTATATGCTTCTAAGCACTATATTTTAGAAAAATTTCCATATGCCAATATTTTTACCAAAGCATGTAATGTGTTGAAAAAAGAAGATGTTCAGCAATTTGCCAAAGAGGTCAAACTCAATTTGGGCAACGTGGATATGCTCATTAACAATGCTGGGCAAGGTCGTGTTTCAAATTTTGAAAACACACAAGATGAAGACTGGATGAAAGAAATTGAGCTGAAATATTTCAGTGTATTACATCCGGTACGGGCTTTTCTTGATGACTTAAAACAGTCGGCAAATGCCTCAATTACCAATGTGAACTCGTTGCTGGCATTGCAACCAGAACCGCACATGATTGCGACTTCATCTGCACGCGCTGCACTGTTGAATTTAACCCATTCTTTGGCACATGAATTTACTCAATATGGCGTTCGTGTGAACTCGATTTTACTCGGTATGGTCGAATCTGCGCAGTGGAAACGCCGTTATGAGACCCGTTCAGATTTAAATCTGTCATGGGAAGAGTGGACCGGCAATATCGCAAAAAACCGTGGTATCCCAATGCAGCGTTTAGGCCGCCCGGAAGAGCCTGCACGTGCTTTAGTTTTCTTGGCATCACCATTGGCATCTTACACCACAGGTTCGGCAATAGATGTCTCAGGTGGTTTTAACAAACATTTATAAATATCAGGTGCTGTCATGAAAAAGTTGATGATGATTGGTTTTGGTGCAATGGCAGCAGAAGTGTATGCCCATTTGCCTCAAGATCTGCAACTCAAATGGATTGTCGTGCCATCTCGCAGCATTGAGAAAGTTCAATCACAAGTCTCATCTGACATTCAGGTGATTTCAGATATTGAGCAATGTGATGGTACACCAGACTATGTCATTGAGGTGGCAGGTCAAGCAGCAGTGAAAGAGCATGCTCAAAAAGTTTTAGCGAAAGGCTGGACCATTGGTCTGATTTCGGTGGGTACTTTAGCCGATAGCGAGTTTTTGGTTCAGCTTAAGCAAACTGCCGAAAAAAATGATGCCCATCTGCATTTACTTGCAGGGGCTATCGCAGGTATTGACGGTATTTCTGCTGCTAAAGAAGGTGGCTTGCAAAAGGTCACTTATAAAGGCTGTAAAAGTCCAAAAAGTTGGAAGGGCAGTTATGCAGAGCAATTAGTCGATTTAGACCATGTTTCAGAACCTACGGTCTTTTTTACAGGAACTGCCCGTGAAGCTGCCATGAAATTTCCTGCCAACGCCAATGTTGCAGCAACCATTGCACTTGCAGGGCTTGGAATGGATGAAACCATGGTTGAGTTAACTGTTGATCCAACCATCAACAAAAACAAACACACCATTGTGGCAGAAGGTGGCTTTGGACAAATGACCATTGAACTGGTGGGCGTGCCGTTACCAAGTAACCCCAAAACATCAACTTTGGCTGCGCTTAGCGTGATTCGTGCTTGTCGCAACAGTGTAGAAGCAATACAGATTTAAGAAGGATTTGATCATGGCAAAGGAAATTTATATTGCGGGTGAATGGCGATTAGGCCGTGGTGCAGTCATTCAAAGCCTGTTTCCGGCAGATCAGTCGGTAAACGCTGAGCTTTCAACAGCAACGCTTGAAGATGTAAATGAAGCAATTGAAAAGGCAGATCAGGCTTGGCGTCAACCGAGCTGGAGAAACAGCTTGCCGCATGAGCGTGCACGTATTCTCTACAAAGTTGCAGACATTATTGAAGCGCGTGTAGATGAATTAGCAAAACTACAAACCCGCGATAATGGTAAGCCTTTAACCGAAACTCGTGGTTTGGTGATGAGCGCGGCGGCAACTGCACGCTATGTTGCGGCGGCTTGTGAAACGTTGAATGATGAGCTCACCACTCAGCGTGCTCCAGACTTTATGACCATGAGCGTACATGAACCTGTGGGCGTTGTGGCAGCCATTACCCCTTGGAACTCTCCAATTGCGAGTGAAGTTCAAAAGCTTGCTCCAGCTTTGGCAGCAGGAAATGCAGTGGTGTTAAAACCTGCAGAAGCGACTTCACTGATTGCTTTAGAGCTTGCCAAAATTTTTGAAGAAGCTGGCTTACCAAAAGGTTTACTCAGTGTGTTAGTGGGGCGTGGTTCAGTGATTGGTGATGCCATTGCTCAACATCCATTAGTTCGAAAAATTTCTTTTACAGGTGGGACAACCACGGGTCGTCATTTGGCACACATTGCCGCAGATAAACTGATTACCACTTCACTTGAGTTGGGTGGTAAGTCACCAACCATCGTTTTACCTGATGCAGATGTTGAACTGGCTGCTAAAGGTGTAGCGTACGGTATTTTTAGCTCGGCAGGCCAAGCGTGTATCGCAGGTTCTCGCTTGTTTATTCATAGCAGTCTTTACGATCAGTTCTTAACGCGTTTGGTTGAAATTACCAAAGGCTTACGTGTGGGCCATCCAGAACAAGCGGGTGTGCACTTAGGGCCACTGGTCAATGACAAACATTTGCAGTCAGTTGATCGCTATGTGCAACTGGCCAAAAGCGAAGGTGGTCAAGTTTTGATTGGTGGTGAGGCACTTACCACTGGTGACTATGCCAAAGGAAGCTATTACTTACCAACCATCATCACGGGCTTAAATAATAGTGCTCAAACCTGTCAGGAAGAAATTTTTGGCCCTGTTTTAGTCGTTATGAAATATGACAACGAGCAAGATTTAATTAAGCAAGCCAATGACAGTTGTTTTGGTCTTGCCGCAGGTATCTGGACTGAAAACTATCGTAAGGCTTGGCGTATAGCACGTGCCTTAGAAGTGGGAACGGTATGGATTAATACCTACAAAAAGTTCTCGATTAGTGCACCGTTTGGTGGATTTAAAGACAGTGGAATCGGGCGCGAGAAAGGCCGTTTGGGCATTTTATCGTACATGCAACAAAAGAGTATTTATATGGGGCTGAATGAACAGCCTAACCCTTGGTGCGATTAATAAATTCAAGGACTGAAAACAAATTTTGAGGAACAGACATGACTGAACGTGTAAATGTAGGCGAAGCAATCGCAAGAGTTTTAGAAGCGCACCAAGTTGATAGTATTTATGGTGTTATCTCCATTCACAATTTACCCATTGCCGATGCAGTAGGGCGCCGTGAAAAAATGCGCTTTGTTGCAGCCCGTGGTGAAGCGGGTGCGGTCACCATGGCAGATGCACACTCACGCTTTAAAGGCCTAGGTGTAGCCTTAACCAGTACCGGTGCTGGGGCAGGTAATGCGGTGGGTTCACTCATTGAAGCAATGAATGCGGGTAGCCCTGTATTGCATTTAACAGGTCAGGTTGAGCGTGAATATCTCGATCGTGATGCAAGTTTCATTCATGAAACCAAAGACCAACTTACATTCTTACGTGCATCAAGCAAAGCGGCATTTCGCATTACCAGTCCAGACAATGCTGTTGGTGTAATACGTGAAGCCATCCGTGTCGCAACGACTGTTCCAATGGGACCTGTCAGTGTCGAGCTACCAATTGATGTGCAGGCAGCGGAAATTGATTTACCACTTAATTTAGGCCCAGTGAAAGCACTTGAATTGCCACAGGCAGAACAAGCTGAAATTGATCTTCTTGTTAATGAAATCAAAAAAGCAAAACACCCGATTTTCTGGATTGGTGGTGGAACTTTAAATAGCGTTGCTGAAGTGAAAGCAATTGCAGATTTAGGTATTCCGGTTGTTTCATCGACTCATGCTCGTGGGGTGTTGCCAGATGATCATCCACGTAGTTTAGGTGCTTTCCATAACTCGGCGGGTGTTGAGCAGTTATTAAAAGATGCTGACCTGATGGTTGTGGTGGGTTCTCGTTTACGTAGTAATGAAACTAAAACTTATTCGGTTGAATTTCCTGAAAACATTATTCAGGTGGATGCTAACCCAATGGCTCAGCAACGTAATTACAAAATTCGGAACTTCATTTGTGGCGATGCCAAAGATGTCTTAACACGTGTGTTAGAACAGCTTCAAGGAACTTCAAAAGTTGACGCCGATTACGATGCTGCTGTAGTGACTGCTAAACAGGCTGCAATTGATGCACTGCGTAAACAAATTGACCAATATGCTTTGATCTGTGATCACTTACGTGCAGCTTTACCTCAAGACGGCATTTTTGTACGTGACATTACCATGTCGGGTAGTACATGGGGCAGTCGTTTATTCCCAGTACAAGCACCAAACCAAAACATCCACTCACTTGCGGGTGCAATTGGTTTAGGCCTTGCAACAGCAATTGGTGCTTCGATTGCTAACCCTGAAAAAAAAGTAATTGGTTTAGTCGGCGATGGCGGCTTAATGCTTGGTATTGGCGAAATTGCAACCATGGTGCAAGAAAACACCAACATGGTCTTAATGATTATGAATGATGGTGGTTATGGCGTAATGCGTGGCATTCAAAATAATTACTTTGGTGGCCGCCAGTATTTCAATGAATTGCATACACCTGACTACAAACTTCTTGGCGAATCAATGGGTGTGAAGAGCTGGAAAGTCGGTAGTGCAGAAGAGTTTAAAACGGTTATTCAAGAGGCTGTCGCTTTTGAAGGGCCAACCGTGATTGAACTCGATATGAACTCGATTGGACCATTAAACTTCGCGGGTCCACCGCAAAAGAAATTGTATTAACCAGTTTGGATGGTTTAGTACATATGCGATGGAAGCTGCTAAGCCATCCTTTTTTTAGATAAATTTTTTTGTCTAAAAAACAATAAAAACGGAGTTTTACAGGTAAAGCAAATAAAGTTCCAGCAGGACGCTGGAACTCAATCAAGGATGTAGAGATGAAAAAGACTTCATTAATCATGGCATTCATTGCACCGCTTACGCTGGGGATAAGTGTAAATGTATTTGCAAAAGATTCATTGCTTGAATGGAAAAGTGCTGACGGCACCGACTCATTAAAGTTAGGTGGATTGGTTCGTTTAAATCAGCGCTATGAGAGTTGGGATAGCCCTAACCGTGGAATAGGTAAACTTGATTTTGATATTTTTAGAATTGATTTAAAAGGTACTTTTGATGATGCATATCTAAACGCGAGTTATATCATTCAGGATCAGGAAAAAACATCAATTGAAAAGGCATATGTTGGTTATAACCTAGATGTCAATAACAGCATTGAAGCGGGTCTGGTTTATAAACCTTTTACGATTTATCCCTATCCGCAAAATGGCTGGACTTACCACATTCCATTTTTTTTAGGTTATGGCAACAATATTGCACCGGGGATTAACTGGAATTATCACGACAAAGATTGGGATGTAAAACTCGGTTATTACCCGCAAATGTTAGAAACGAACTTGCGTTATTCACCTGAGAGTGCAACTTATGATGACTTGGCAGGGAATGCATTTCCATCTCAAAAAGCCTATCAAAATGAAAAACGTCATCAGGTTAATACTCGCATTGTTCGCAAGTTAGAAACTGATTTTGGTAAACAGGAGTTTGGTATATCAGGTGCAATTGCACAATTACATAATGATATTACCGATAAAGACGGCAAATATTATGCAATCGGTTTGCATACTGAAAACAACTATAAGCGCTTTAACTTACAAAGTTCGGTCATTCACTATCAGTACGATGCTAAAAATCCGGATGGTGTAAATAGTGATATGACTTTGATGGGGGCAAACGGTTTAACGCCGGCATACTTTATAGCCTCTGAAGGTACAGTTACGAGTTTAAATCTGGCCTACACATTGCCGGTTAAAGATTTTGGGAAATTAAAAGCTATTCGTTTTTATAACGATTATAGCTATTTAGATAAAGCTCGTAATGACTGGTCCGATTCACAAATGAATACAACAGGAATGATGTTTATTGCGTCACCATTTATGATCTGGGCAGATTACACTCTGGGAAGAAATGCTAATATTATTGGAGGCTCAACCAATGCAACAGGCTTTACTACAGCTACTTCTGAAAATAGTGATAAATGGCTATACCGTATTAATTTAAATCTTGGATTTACTTTTTAAACTACTAAAAGGATTAAAGGCCAAGCTTAAAAAATGGCCTTTAATTTTATTAATGGCTTAAAAATAGATGAATCTGTCAAGAACTCTATTATATTTAAAAATTAATAACGCAGAAAATAAGGTAAAACGGCAAGCACTAAACCAATACCGCCCAACAGGAAAAGATTCTCTACAAAATAGGGAAAAATGATCAATGTCAGGCCGCAGACTAAGGGAACAGTCATATTCTGTTTCCTGCCATATAAGAAATAGCCTAAACCAATAGAGCTAAAGAGCACTCCAAGCAACAGTTGTGTAGCGGTCATAAACTTAACCGATAATATTCTATATTTATTTTATAATACGAGAAATTGAAGAGGGAATGTAGCTGCTTCCGTCATTTTTAATTTATTGTAAATCAAAATAATAAATGTCTATTAATCGCAGGGAGAAAGAGGGATGAGTATCAGCTTGCCAGTAGCCCAGCGTGGTGAAAAAGTTTTAACTTTAAAAGCTGCAGAAGTTTCAGAAAATGAATTTAACACTGAATGGCTAAGGCAGCTTGCTCAAGCTATGCACACGACTATGCTTGAGCAAAATGGAGTAGGAATTGCAGCACCACAGGTCTATATCTCTAAACGTATTATTATTGTGGCATCACGCTCTAATCCACGTTATCCCGATGCACCGGAAATGGAGGCAGTAGTGATGGTGAACCCGGAAATATTAGAATTTTCTAGAGAAACTAGTCTGGGAGAGGAAGGCTGCCTGAGTGTACCGGATGTGCGGGGTACTGTAGAGCGGGCTGAGACAGTTAAGCTGTGTTATTTAACTTTAGAGGGTGAACCAGTAGAAACAATATATAAAGGTTTCCCCGCCCGGATCATACAACATGAGATTGATCATCTGAACGGAATTTTATTTGTCGAGCGGTTATAGTAATCCAATGGTTCATCTTAGAATTCTATATTTATAAATATAAAATTAATTATATAGAAATAAATTTTTAAAATAGCCTAAGTATAAAAATCTGTTTTTATAAATATTTACGTCTACAATTTTTTGAAATGGGTAGGTTCACGTAAAAATATTGATTCTAATTTTTAGAACTCCTGAGTCATAAAACACAGTAAAAGTGCAGTTTTTTGCCTAACACTTTTCAAGCAGTTATGTTTATTATGAAAGTTAGTGGGCTAAAACTATGTGTGTTTTATTAATACAGCTATTTACTTTACCAAGCCTCAAATACCCAGAAAATATGTGGGCAAGATAAACTAAAAATGGATAAGGAAATTTATGTCAGCTTATTATCAGTTACTTGAGCGTAAACAGAATCAGGACGGTACGGTTACAACATTCTATAGCTCTAATCGGCATGCGCAAGGTGCATGGAATCCGCATGAACAGCATATGGCGCCTGCAACCGGAATTATGTGTGCTGAACTGGAACAGTTTATGCCACGTGATGATATGCGTATCGGTCGAATTAGTCTGGATATTTTTGGACTCATCCATTTTGGTGATTTTTCAATTACTTCTCGTGTCATTCGTCCTGGAAAAACGATTGAGCTGATCGAAGCAGAAATGCAAGCTGAAGGGAAGACCTGTATTGTGGCGCGTGCTTGGCGTATGCTGAAAGCTGACTCTTCAAAAGTGGCAGGAATTGAAGATCAATCTGTCACACATCCTGAATCGCTACCCGTTTGGGATGGTATGAAGCGCTGGCCAGGTGGTTATATTGAAAGTATCGAGGCACGTACCGATGAAAACCACCGGGCAGGTAAAGGTACGGTCTGGCTGAAAAATGAACTTGATATGGTTAATGATAAATCTACTACTGATTTTGTTCGTTTACTCGGGATGGTTGATACAGCGAATGGAATAGTGCCACGTCAGGAAGGCAATTTTGAATAGGGTTTTCCAAACCTGGACTTGCAGCTGCATTTATACCGTATTCCACAAGGAAAATGGCTGGGCATAGAAGCTGTACAACAGTATGGAGAAGATGGTATCGGTTTAACTAGCGCTGTATTACACGATACCCAAGGGCCTTTTGGACGCAGCGAACAGATACTTACCTTAAGAAAAATGAAAGCTTGAAATTCAGTAGAGCAAAAAAAATGGGCCTTTAAGAGCCCATTTTTTATAAGTTTACATTCAGGGTGACTCAATTTTTATTTCATCAGGATGGTAAAGACCCAGTTCAGTTAAATGCTGTCTTAGAATACGGCGCAGTTCAAGAATAGTTTCTGGCGTCATTTGAATAGAATGGCCACCTTTAAAGATTTTTTCAGAGGCCGCGCCTTCTAGGTGAGCACTTTGATAGGTAACTACACCGTCTGTAATCACATTTGGATCTTGACTGTCTGTATTATTTCCAAGAATTGAATGATATACCAGACCATCAACAGGCATCACATCTTCAGTCAAGTCAATAAATTTAGATTTATAGCTTAAATTGCTTGGTCCATTCTGAATTAGTGAGCGATCAACCTGCTGTAAGATATCCTTAATACTCAAGTCATCATTTCGTAATGATTCGCCAATTGCATTTACGAAAGTACCTGGTATGCGGATAATTTTACGTGCTGCCAAGGTAAACCAACGATCAGCATATCTAGTTCCTTTATGAGGAGTTGCCAGAAATACAGCGCGAGTAAAATTATTGATAGGTTGCAGGCGTAGACGCTCGCGAATCATGGGCTCATTTCGATACTGTACCAGCTGGTAAGAGTTCATTTTCTGAAGTGCTGTTTCTGAAAGGTCAGCCTGACTTACCAGTAAACGGCTAATAATACCTCCCATACTATGACCAATCAGAACCGCATCTTTAGCAGAGGGAGCACTTGGGTCAAGATTCTTGAAAGCCTGCTGTAACAAGGCATAGATCTGGAAACGACTTTCAATGATTGGCATATTGGTAGAGTAGAAAACTTGCCATACCTGATAGTGTTCACGTAATACATTATCACCCATAATGTCGTTAGTTACTGCAATCCAAGCCTCTGGACTGCTGGCCAGTCCATGGACCAGTACGATCACTTTTTTGTCCGGGTTATAGGGCTCAAGCATGTATAAATGCGGCATAGTTAAATCTTGTCGCCGGTCAAGCAGGGTAAGATAAGCCGCAATACCCAGATTGTTCTGAGCCAGCCACAAACCGTAAGGTGCAGAAAAGTTGGCCGCAAGTGGATAGTTTTCACCTCCTACTTTAACTTTCTCAGTACTGTAAGGATCATATACATTTAACTGAAAGTGCGGACTGTTTAATATTTCTTCTATACTGCTCTCTGTCTTTGGCTGAGCTGTAATAGTTACTGCTAGATAGCGAGCCTTATGAATATTCGGATTTACGCCGTTTTCATAAGAAAAGTTCATTGGATCAAGAATATATTTATCTACTTCCTTGCGCTCTTCCTGTGGTAATACTACAACAAACTCAGAGCCAAAACCGTCACGACGGTTAATTGAACGTAGCCCTGAGAAGTTAAGGTTATAACTTGAAAGCAATTGTTCTAGTGGCTGGTTTTTAAGCTGTGGGTATTGATCTACATTAATACTGTAGATACTTTTACCCACCTTGATTTGGGGTGAAACCGTTTTACTAGGATGGCGTAAACTATAAGTTGTGACCAGCTTTGCTAGCGCCTGGTTATAAAAATCACGAATCTGCACCTGACGGTTATCAAAAATCCGGTCTTCAGGATGGCGTTCTGTTTTAAACAGATAGGCATAGCTATAACGGATGCTTTTGTCCAGCAGATTCAGCTGTTGATCCAGACAATGATTGTAATTCTGTTCCTGTAATTTTCGCTTCTCAATAGCTTTAGTTGAGTCACCTTTACTCTTTGGTGCTGTGCATTCGGCTTCTCCAGAAAGTTCAAGCGACTTTGCCAGATATATCTCACTAGCAGCGGAAAGCATCTGCTCATCCATGATCTGTGGAATCTGCTCGAGTTCTTTAATACACTCATCCGGCTTCTCAGTACAGGCCTCAGCTTCACGTCCCGTCATGGACAATACGTTCAGACTGGCCTCACTCATCCGGTCACGGGTTAAAATGCTATCGCGTTCATTTGCGATACTGATATTCAATGCTTGCTGTTTAACACTGACCACCTGGCAACCGCTGAGCAGCACAACGGATAGGGTAGATAATAGCCAGATTCTATTTATTTTATTTCTAAACATGGGCTGAAGAATCAACAAGATAATTTCAATTAAATCATACGTGAATTCTGGCTGTTTTCAATTCAAACCCTATAAAAATAGGCTACCGAAGCAGCCTAAATTGTGCAAAATGTGTGAGAGTTATGAGGCAGGTTGTGCAGGAGTGGCAGTACCTGGAGCTGCTGTGGCTACAGGTGCAGATGGAGTGGCAGGAACATTTATATTTAATATCTGCCAGACATTCCAGCGGCCCCGCTTGTCAATTTCTTCAATCAAACGGTCAGCAACTTCGGCTTCTTGCGGATATTTTACTTTGTAATTTTTTAGAGTTGTGGTCGCATTCTTTTTCTGTTCCATTGCAATATAGTTATTAGCTGCTGAAAGATAAGCTTCCTGTACGCCAAATTTCATTGCTTTATCCAGATATGGAATCGCTTCACGCTGACCGCCACCTTCAGACAGGGCAAAGCCAAACCAGAAATTGGCTTCTGGATCATCTTGATTAATACGTAAAATACGCTGTGCATAAACTAGTGACTGAGTCGTATAGTTTTTACCCAGGTCCAGATTGCGTGCCATTACACTTGCTTTGAAAGCACGAATTAATACATCGAATGAAGCATTTGGATTAGCTGCCAGTGTATCGAGTCGTTGACTAACCTCTTTAAGTTTATTTTCAAAACCACGACGTTCCTGACGTTCGGTAAAGCGTGGTGGATAATGGCGTGCCTTACCTTCTACCAGCTGTAGAAAGTCATCAATTTCAGTAATATCAATTTCATTTTCACCAGCCAGTACAGCAAATTTCATGGCGCGCTGATTACTGTTGATAATTGGAACAATAAGTTTATTGGTTTCAAGGGTCGTAGTCTGGCCAGTGGTTGGGTCTGTGACCTGAAGCTTGGTAACTGGCTGTGCTGCGGCTGCTTTTAGCGCAACTTCAAATGGAGGCGGAGCATTATAATCAAACGGGTTTAGTGCATAAAATGGTGGAGAAATTTCAGGTTCAGTAAAGACGACCGGTTCATTGTTTACTTTCTGTTTTACTGGTCCGGTTGAACATGCAGTAAGAAATGAAGTAGCAATCAATGCACAGGCCAGTGGCTTAAAAGTCATATAATTCTTCCGTTAATTGTTATCTACATAAGAGAAGCACGTTTGCCAGTCTAAAAAATCCTATGCAAACATGCAATGTCCAGCTTGTGAGTATATGTTTTAATTTAGCTCAAGCTTTGGTCTGGGTACTTTGTGCTTCGCATTCACGGCGCACTTCTTCAATAATCTTTAACTCTTCTTCACTAAATGGGTGCTGTTCATTTTGTGCTGAACGCTTAAATGTCGGGTCAAGTAGCGATAAACGCTGACATAAGGTGTTCATGCGTTTCTCGTTATATTCAATACGGTCCAGCAATACACGCATACCTTCAAGAATAGGATCGGCCTGTTCCTGTGTGGCGGCATAAGGCTGGAAACCTATACGTTCTGCATAAGAACGACGACGCGCTTCCTGTTCGTTATCCTGAGCTTCTTTATCTTTAAAAATGTAACGTGCCGGTCCGCCTACCGCTGTAACCCCTGCAGGTATAGCCTTTGTAACTACTGTATTCGAGCCTACTTTGGCATTTTTCCCCACAGTAAATGGTCCAAGAATTTTAGCACCTGCACCGACTACTACGCCATCTTCAAGTGTAGGATGACGTTTGCCTTTATTCCAGGTAGTGCCGCCTAAAGTAACGCCATGATAAAGAGTAACATCGTCTCCAATCTCTGCTGTTTCACCGATCACTACACCCATACCATGATCAATAAAAAAGCGTCGGCCAATCTTTGCACCCGGATGAATTTCTATACCAGTGGCAAAGCGGCTGAATGAAGATAAAAGCCGGGCTGTACCCTTGCAGTCTTTCTTCCACAGTTCATGGGCTACCCGATGCATAATTAATGCATGAATACCTGGATAGGTCGTTAATACTTCCAATGTGTTACGGGCAGCGGGATCACGGGCAAATACGGCCTTAATATCTTCTTTAAGCTGCTTAAGCATCTGGCTGCTCCTTTTGGCTGTTCGACTTTTTCCATGTGCCATTGTTCAAGGCCTGCACCCGACTAAAAATGCCACGCAATAAATGATATTCCATACGATCTAATTGTATACGTCCGAATAAGCGACGCAAGCGTAAAGGTAACAGGCGTTTATTGTTGGGATCTAAAAATTCAATCTCTTCAAGCATTTTTTCTAGATGGGGATAAAACTGCTCCATTTGCTCATGTGTAACCAACGGCTCATCCCAGTCCATCATAGACTTGCCAGCTACCGGCATTTGATTGGTTTCTTGAGGTGGAGTATCCATCAGCTCCAGTGTAGCCATACGCATTTCATAGCAGATTACTTGAATTGCCTGAGCGACATTAAGTACGCCATAATCTGTATTGACTGGAATAGTGACATGATAATTGGCCAGTGCCAGCTCTTCATTGGTCAGGCCACGGTCTTCACGGCCAAATACTACCGCAATTTCCTGCTGTTTACTGACAACTGCCTGCATAGAGGTTTGTGCTGCCGGGCGGGCATCTAACAGTGGCCATGGGATGGTCCGACTGCGGGCACTGGTACCAAATACCACATGACAGTTCTGAATGGCCTCTTCCAGTGTTTCGACAATCTGGACCTGTTCAATAAGATCCTGTGCACCTGCTGCCAGCGCATCAATATCCGGATGTGGATAAGTTTTTGGAGCGACTAGAACCAGTCGGCAAAGACCCATTGTTTTCATGGCACGCAGAGCACTGCCAATATTAGCCGGAAGTGTGGTATTGACCATTACAATTCGGACATGGGATAAATGCTCTGAGATTAAAGCATTATCAAAACTGCTCATAGGATATCCAATTTTTGTATCAAGAATACTGGCTGACTTCAGCCTGATAAAGTTCTAAAGCTTCATCCATGCTTATATCATTTGAAGCGGGGGAAGCTGTATGTACCGGGCGCACGGGCTCTACTACCCGCGCAGCTTTGGATTTGACCTGGTATTCGATATGCAGAGCTTCCTTGCCAAAATAATCACGCAATTTTGCCAGCAACTCATCAAGTGGGGCAACTTTCCAGCTTGGACCCAAATGTAGCTCTGCTGTAGCATAGGGCTGCTCTATAAATAGCTGTACCGGAATATGCTGGTACATATCTATATTACAGTAAGGTGCAAGTATTTTTTGCAACTCCAGACCCAATGCCGGGCCTAGCAGATCATCACTCAGCTGTATCTTGATGCTGTTTGCTCGCTTCTGACGGATTTCATTTAAGCTAAAAGCCTTGCTGAGACGCGCCATCGGGCGTTCATAACCTTCGCGCTCATAAATTTCTCCCTCAATGACTACGACTTTTTCAGGCTGGATAATATCTTTAAATCGTTGGAAACGCTCATGGTTACAGCTGACTTCCACACGCGCTGTACCATCATCCAGAGTGATCATGACGCGGTTTGGAAAATTGGCGACATCGATTACCAGACCAGCGAATACAGTGGTCACGCCACGACGGGTAGGTGTCAGTTCATTCAGCCGACTTGGAACAAAAGACTTGAGTTCTGGCCGGTAGACATTAATAGGGTGCCCGGTCAGGTAAAGGCCTAAAGTGTCTTTTTCGCCTTTGAGACGAACCTCGTCACTCCAGGGTTTTACAGGTTTAGCTGGTTTACGCTGAATTTCTTCAACTTCACCGAAAAGATCCATAATCCCGGTTTCACGGTTTTGACGGGCCTGATCTGCTGCTTGTACTGCCTCTGGAAGCTGTGCCATCAGGTCGGCACGTTCAATACCTAGACAATCCAATGCACCGGCACGAATCAGTGCTTCTAAAGTACGTTTATTGATTTTCTTCAGATCAATGCGGTGGCAGAAATCGAATAGATCTTTATACGGTCCTTGCTGGTTACGCGAATCAATCACTGACTGCATTGCAGCCTCACCAACGCCTTTAATCGCACCAAGACCATATACAATAGTTTTTTCATCAATTGCATGGAACTGGTAAATTGACATATTGACCGAAGGTGGCAAAACTTCCAGATTGTTTTTTCGGCAGTCATCAATCAAAAATACCACGTTATCGGTATTCTGCATTTCCGATGACATTACCGCTGCCAGAAATTCAGCTGGATAGTGCGCTTTTAACCATGCCGTCTGGTAGGCTACTAATGCATAGGCAGCTGCATGCGATTTATTAAAACCATAGCCGGCAAATTTTTCCATATAATCAAAAATATGGTTGGCTGTAGCTTCATCAATATCTTTTTTTGCAGCACCTTCAATGAAGATTTTACGCTGCTTAACCATTTCCTCAGGTTTTTTCTTACCCATTGCCCGGCGCAGCAAATCCGCACCACCAAGCGTATAACCCGCACAGTACTGTGCCGCCTGCATGACCTGTTCCTGATACACCATAATCCCGTAAGTCGGCTCTAGTACGCCTTCAAGCAGAGGATGCAGATATTCAAACTCACCACCATGCATACGATGAATAAAGTCAGGGATCAGATCCATCGGTCCTGGACGATATAAAGATACGAAAGCAATAATTTCTTCAAATTTGCTTGGACGTGCTTCTTTGAGCATCTTTTTCATGCCCACAGATTCAAACTGGAATACCGCGGTGGTATTGGCATTGGCAAAGACCAGATAAGCGTCTTTATCTTCAAGTGGAATAGCAGCAATATCTAAAGGTTTATCGCTTTTAATACGTTTATTGATATTCTTGACTGCGTCTTCAATCACGGTCAGGTTACGCAAACCCAGAAAGTCAAACTTTACCAGACCTGCTGCTTCTACGTCATCCTTATCGAACTGCGCTACGCGCGCCGTACCATCAGCATCACACATGACCGCAGAAAAATCGGTAATCTTGGTTGGTGAAATAACTACACCACCGGCATGTTTACCGGTATTACGGGTAATACCTTCCAGTTTTAGCGCCATTTCCCAGATCTCTGAAGCATCATCATAATCCGGGTTGGATGGGTTGGTAACAATATCCTTAAGCTGAGGTTCAGCTTGCAAGGATTCTTCCAGACTTAAGCCCAAGGGTTTAGTTGGAATCAGTTTGGAAATACGATCTGCCAGTCCATAAGATTTACCTAGAACCCGGGCCACATCACGAATCGCTCCTTTGGCCGCCATAGTACCAAAAGTAGCAATCTGGGAGACGGCATCACGACCATAAGTACGTGCTACATAATCAATTACACGGTCACGGCCAGCGATACAGAAATCGACATCGAAGTCAGGCATCGAAACACGTTCCGGATTTAAGAAACGTTCAAACAGTAGTTCATAGCGCAGCGGATCAAGATCAGTAATTTTTAAACTATAAGCAACCAGAGAACCTGCACCTGAACCACGGCCAGGGCCTACCGGTACGCCATTATTCTTTGACCATTGAATGAAGTCCATTACAATCAGGAAGTAGCCCGGAAACCCCATCGAGTTAATAATATTAATCTCGTATTCGATACGTTCATCATAAGGCTTACGTATTTCCGGCCAGTATTCATCACGCTCCTCAGGTGGATAAAGGAAATTTAACCGCTCCTCGAGGCCTTCTTTGGACAAATGCGCAAAGAAGGTATCAATAGTATAACCCTCTGGAATCGGATAATCCGGCAGGAAGTACTTACCCAGTTGCAAGGTTACGTTACAACGTTTAGCAATATGATAAGTATTCTCAATGGCTGACGGAATATCCGAGAACAGCTCGGTCATCTCTTCAGAAGACTTAAAATACTGTTCGGGCGAATAGGTTTTCGGACGGCGATTATCACCAAGGACATAACCATCAGCAATACAGACCCGGGCCTCATGCGCTTCGAAGTCGTCTCGGGTCATGAAGTGCACATCATTGTGTGCCACTACACCAATATTATACTTCTGGGCCAGTTTCACCGCTTCTATAATAAAGTCATCTTCGTCCGGACGATTAGTGCGGGTTAGGGCTAAATAAACCCGATTTCCAAATTTGGCGATCCATTCTTCCAGCAAAGGTTCAGCTTTTTGAGGATTAGAGGTAATCAGCATTTTACCGACATCAGAATTCATTCCGAGCAGGGCAATCAAATCCTGGTTCTGGTCCAGTATCCATTCTTTTTGTACACAGGGAATATCTAGCTGTTGACCGCGGATATAACCTTCAGATACCAGTTCTGTCAGGTTTCGCCAGCCTGTATTGGTCATTGCCAATAAGGTCATACGATGTTCAGCATCATTCAGGCGGATTTCTGAGCCTAAAATAGGCTTGATACCTTTACCCAAACATTTTCCGTAAAATTTGACCGCTGCGTGCAGGTTAGACAGATCAGTCAGTGCCAAAGCAGGCATTTCATCTTTTTGAGCAGCTTTAACCAGATCAGGCACACGTACGATTGATTCTGTAATCGAGAACTCTGTATGAATACCAAGATGAACAAACTGCATAGAAAACAACCCTGCCTAAACTGCCCTGTATTTTAACATGCTCTTGTGAACGGCATAGCTCAATATTTACTACATTAGAATCTTTTATAATTTCATTTTAAGCAGGGCTATAAATGGAAAGACAGAAATTCCATTATAAATATACCCTCCTAATAAAAGTACCAGTAATTAACAGGTTATACCTTGGCATATATCGAAAGCACGTAACCTGCCATTTTTGAAAGTAAAGTCAAGATATGGAAAATAAGGAGGGACGTACTCATCCGGATGCTTGAGATAAGCTTTCAGGTCAGCAGAAGTTAGCAGTATTACTGTGCCTGTAATTTTTATCCCTTTTGCATTTAAAAAAACTCCTTTTTAAACTTGGCAAGAATATAATCTCTTGAGATGGAAAGATTGTTTACCAAGGTTTTTTCGCTAAGGTCTGCTGTATTTTTTCAGTTCAGACTAACTCGGCCCTAAGTATCAGTGAGTTGATTAATACTGTCTCTGCTTTTGAATAGTTTTTAGAAAAAGGGGAGTTATCTTCTGGAGATATTTCAAAAAACAGCCCCTTGTGTGGAATAGGAGCAGTTGAATATTCATAGTTACCTATACATTTCGAGTAATTTTTTTGAGTTTTTATATTTTGGATGACTAGCTGTTTGGTTAATTGAGAAGCCGTTACAGACTGTCTAAGCTCTAATACATTTACCTTTATACTCGTATCATAATCTATAAGGTAATGTAGAAGCCTCAGACACTGTACATATGCTAAAAGCAAAGATTACTAATCATATTTTTATCATAAATATTGACCGGTTAATCACAGCTATAGCACGATTATAACAAACAGCAAACCTGAAAAAAGCCCTCTATAGAGGGCGGTTAATCAGTCCTGAACCTATCTGAGACGGGCTAGCCATTCACCGAGCATCTGGACGATTTGAACCAGAATCAAAAGAACAATAACTGTTAAAATAACTACACTGGTATCAAAACGCTGATAGCCATAAGAAATAGCCAGGTCTCCAATGCCGCCCGCACCAACAGCACCTGCCATTGCAGTCGCACCAATCAGGCTAATAGTAGCTGTGGTCAGGTTAAGGATCAGTGAGCTACGGGCTTCTGGCAAAATAAAATTAAAAATAATTTGTAGGGGAGTCGCTCCCATCGCTTGAGCTGATTCAATAATTCCTTCATTTACTTCCAGCAGTGAAGTTTCAACCAGCCGACCGATATAAGGACCTACATAAATAGTCAAAGGCACGATAGCAGCCCATGTTCCAATCGAAGTTCCGACCAGCAGCTTGGTCAGTGGAATGACTGCAATAAGCAATATGATAAAAGGCAGGGAACGTAGCGCATTAACAATAGGGTTTAAACCATGATAAATCAACCGGTTTGGTAAAATACCTCCCGGACGTGTAACCACCAGAGTAATACCCTGAATAAAACCCCAGACACAACCAAATAGCATGGCAAAAAACACCATGTGGAAGGTTTCCTGTAAAGCAGTTACGAACTGGTCAATTGAAAGTGAGCTTTTCCAAAATGGCGCAGTAACGCTAGTGAGCCACTGAACAATCAAGTCTCTCATACCTGCACTCCTGACTGTTCAACCTGCACGCCATTATTTTCCAGAAACAGAATAGCTTGCTGAATCACTTCCGGGTCACCTAAAAGTTGAATAAACATTTGTCCAATAACAGTCCCATGAATTTCAGTCATATTGGCAAACAAAATATTTAAGCTTAAGTCAAACTTTTTGATTACAGCTTGAACTACCGTTTCCTGAGCAGACTTACCCAGGAATTTCAGGCAGTAAATACTATGATGATTCTGGTTTTCCAAATTATTTAGAATATTAACCGGTAATTGCTGTTGCAAAACAGTTTGGATAAAGTTCTGAGTTGTTGGATGTTGTGGCTGACTGAAGATATCTAGTGTAGAGCCTGTCTCAATGACTTTACCATGTTCCATCACTGCGACATAATCACAAACTGATTCAATCACATCCATTTCATGGGTAACCATCACAATGGTAATCCCTTGCTCTTTATTAATTTTTTTAAGCAGTTGCAAAACAGACTGGGTGGTCTGAGGGTCAAGTGCAGACGTAGCTTCATCGCAAAGCAGAATTTTTGGATGATTTGCTAGAGCGCGTGCAATACCAACCCGCTGTTTCTGTCCACCCGACAACTCATCGGGAAAAGCATCTCGTTTGTGCTTTAAATCAATAAAGTCGAGCAGTTCATTTAAGCGTTTTTCGCGTTCAGCCTTGCTATAACCCAACAGTCTCATCGGCATTTCAATATTGGCTGCTACAGTTTTGGTTTGCAGCAAATTAAAATGCTGAAAAATCATACCAATATTGGCACGTTCCTGACGCAATTTACGGGCATCCAGAGCAGTGAAATCCTTCTGGTGAATAATAACCTGACCCTCATCCGGACGTTCTAGTAAGTTAATCAGACGGATGAGTGTACTTTTACCCGCACCACTATAACCGATGATACCAAATATACTGCCATCTGGTATCTGCAGGTTAATCTGGTCAAGGGCACGAATAGTCTGGCCCTTGAGCTGGTAATGTTTGGAGATGTTCTTAAATTCGATCATAGCGTCAAGATACTGTATAAGAATGAAAAAACAGGCAAAGTTCACTTTGCCTGTTTGTTAATCGCAATTATATGATTATTTTGCGTCAGTAAGATAGCTTACCGGCTTGTTTACATCGACTTTAGTACCGCCAAATTTTTCCTGAATGTACTGCTTAACCGGTGCAGTATGGTATAGCGCGCCAACTTTCTGTAGTACAGGATCATTCTGACGATCAGCAGCAGTAGCCAGAATGTTTACATTCATTTTGGTACTCTGGTCAATTGGTTCATAATAAATAGCATCTTTAAGCACATTTAAACCGCCTTCCATTGCTAAAGTATTGCCCAATACTATGGCATCTACTTCATCTTTTACACGGACTGCAGTTGCCATTTGGACAGGCTTGATCACAATCTGCTTTTTATTTTCAACGATATCGGCAGGAGTACCCTGTACCTCGTCAAAACCGGGCTTTAATTTCACCAGACCCGCAGACTGAAGCAGTAGCAATGCACGTGACTCATTTGCCCCATCATTTGGAATAGCAATGGTGGCACCATTTGGGAACTCTTCAACTTTCTTTACTTTGGTTGAGTAAATACCCATCGGTTCTAGATAAGTAGTAGATACCGGTGCAATCTTGTCTTTATTGTTGGCATTATATGCGACCATATAGGCATACGACTGAAATGCGTTCAGGTCGACTTCCTTATTGGCTACAGCGGTATTCATGGCAACATAATCAGTGAAGTTTTTAACATCCAGTTTAATGCCAGCTTCTTTAGTTTCAGGCAGAGTTGCAATGTAGCGCCAGATATCTGCATCTGAACCAGTAGATGCCATAGTTACGGTTTTAACTTCAGCAGAATCCTGTGTAGCGTTTTCAGTTGCAGGCTGTTCAGGTTTTGAGCATCCTGCCAGTCCTACAGATACGCCTAATACAAGGCCAAGCAACTTTTTCATGTATTCGTCCCGGTAAATTTAATATATTTAAATTTACAAATTATAACATTTGATCATTAAATCAAGCTTAAACCAACCGCTCTCGTGAAATGAAGACCGGTTTAAAGCGTTAAGAAATTTGTAGTGGTCTGTTCTAACACTCTATTGTATTAGAGAAACTGACTGCTATCACTACAGCATGTTATTTAACTCAATAAAATTTAGAACCTACTCATGAGCTGCATCATACCAATAAAGCTATATGCAATATAGTGAATATAAAGTCATTCCTTATCTTATTAAGTGCTTTTGAAAATTCAAATTTGAAAAAATTTAATTATTAAAATCATGTGTTTATTTATAATTTTTTATAAAAAATATTTATCTGATAAATTTTTATCCTATATAAAATTTTATTCAATATAAATCTATAAATGAGATAAAACTGAATATAGCAATTTTAAGCTCTACATCTTTCGAATAGAAAGATGCAGAACACTATTTTATTTAACAGACTTATCGCATTTTTGCCAAAAAGCGACTTAAACGGTTGATTGCTTCGCGTAATTCATTTTCGGCAGGCAGGAACACTACACGGAAATGATCTGGAGTTGGCCAGTTAAAGCCTGTACCTTGTACTAACAATACTTTTTCTGCACGCAGAAAATCCAGCATAAATTTTTCGTCGTCTTCAATCGGATACACTGCTGGATCTAAACGTGGAAAACAGTACATGGCGCCTTCCGGTTTAACACAGAAAACTCCAGGAATTTCATTTAACATTTCCCAGGCAATATTGCGCTGCTCATATAAACGTCCGCCTGGACGAATCAAGTCATTAATAGACTGATAGCCTCCAAGTGCAGTCTGAATTGCATATTGAGCCTGATGATTGGCACACAGACGCATTGAGGCAAGCATATCCAGACCTTCAATATAGTCTACTGCACGGCTTTTATTACCGGTAATTGCCATCCAGCCTGAACGGTAACCTGCAATACGATAAGCTTTAGAGAGACCATTGAAAGAGACACATAACTGATCACCTGCCAGTGCTGCCAGGGCTACATGTTCAATTCCATCATAAATAATCTTGTCATAAATTTCGTCAGCAAACAGGATCAGGTCATATTTTTTTGCCAGTGCAACAATCTGTTCAAGTACGTGGCGCGGATAAACCGAACCGGTTGGGTTGTTCGGATTAATCACCACAATACCGCGGGTATTTGGAGTGATTTTACTTTCCATATCAGCGATATCGGGATACCAGAAATTTTCTTCATCACATTTATAGTGAATCGCTGTGCCGCCAGAGAGATTAACAGCTGCTGTCCAGAGCGGGTAGTCCGGCATTGGCACCAGCATTTCATCGCCATCATCTAGCAGACCTTGCATGGCCATAACTATGAGTTCTGATACGCCATTACCAATGTAGACATCTTTTACGCTGACATCAAATACACCTTTTTGCTGGTAATACTGGCAGATCGCTTTACGTGCCGGAAAGATTCCTTTTGAATCGGTATAACCCACTGCATTTGGCAGGTTCAGGGCAACATCATTAATGATTTCTTGTGGCGCTTCAAAGCCGAACGGGGCGGGGTTACCAATATTGAGTTTGATAATTTTATGGCCCTGTTCTTCCATTTCATTGGCGGCTCGTAACACTGGTCCACGAATGTCATAGCAAACATGCTCAAGCTTAGACGATTTTTTGATTTCGCGGGGTGTAGTGTTACCTAAAACGGACATGATCTCATCCAATTATATGTATATTAAGAGAAAAATAGATTAACTGAAATAGCACAATCTATGGTGAAATTTAGCTAGAAATTTTTTGTTGTCTAGCGTAAATATGAAAGTACTGAAGCATGACATTGAATGTCATAGAATTAAAGGAGTTAATGATGGGAAAACTCAATAAAACAGACCGAGAATGGCAAAGAGAGTTATCACCCGAAGAGTTTCGTATTGCGCGACAAAAAGGTACTGAACCTGCGTTTACGGGGAAATACTGGAACAGTAAACAGGACGGGGTATATACCTGCCGTTGCTGTGGTGCAGAACTGTTTTCTTCAGAAACCAAATACGATAGCGGGTGTGGCTGGCCAAGCTTTTTCCGTCCGATTAATTCAACTGCTATAGAAGAACATGAAGACTTAAGTCATGGGATGGTCAGAACAGAAATAGTTTGTCATCATTGTGATGCTCATCTGGGACATGTATTTGAAGATGGTCCACAGCCGACAGGACTGCGCTATTGCGTAAATTCGGCTTCACTCGAATTAAAAACACAAGAAAAAAGTGATGAGGAAACCTATCCATGACCAACATTTATCAGTTTGAAGCTGAGTTGTTAGATGGAAAAACTAAATCAATGGCTGACTATCGGGGCAAAGTCTTACTGATTGTTAATACTGCAAGTAAATGCGGTTTCACACCGCAGTTTGCTGGTCTGGAGAAAGTTTACCAGAAGTATAAAGATCAGGGATTAGAAGTATTNNGTTCCATGTAACCAGTTTGGCGGACAGGACCCGGGGACAAATGACCAGATTGGTGCATTTTGCCAGAAAAATTACGGTGTCAGTTTTCCAATGTTTGCCAAGGTTGATGTAAAAGGCCCAGAAGCCCATGCAGTTTTTCGTTATTTAACCAATAACAGTAAGGGAATTTTGGGCAACGGCATTAAATGGAACTTTACCAAGTTTCTGGTAGGAAAAAATGGTGAAGTGCTGAACCGTTATGCACCAACCAGTAAGCCTGAAGCTTTAGAAGAAGATATTGAAAGGGCATTGGCACAGTAAAAGTAAAAATAAAAGGGCGATTTAATCGCCCTTCATTTTTTCAGTAAATTAAGATTAAAGTACTCTCTTTAATCGTTCAATAGCCTGCTCACATTGAGCAATGTCAGCAACCAAGGCCAAACGTACATGATTTTCACCCGGATTACCTTGCGGAGTCTCACGTGACAGGTAACGTCCCGGTAGTACTTTGATATGTGCTTTTTCCATGAGCATTTTGGCAAAATTTTCATCATGGTCTACTTTTAACCAGTAATAAAAACCTGCATCTGGTTTTTGAAGTGGCAGAAGATGCCCCAGTTCATTTTGAAATAGTTCAAATTTGGCCCGGTAAAGCTTACGGTTTTCTTCTACATGGTTTTCATCATTCCAAGCCACAATTGAGGCGAGCTGATGTTGAACGGGCATGGCTGCACCATGATATGTGCGATATTTCAGGTAAGGTTTAAGCAGGTTGGCATCACCTGCGACAAAACCGGAACGCATTCCCGGCAGGTTTGAGCGTTTGGACAGGGAATGAAATACTACACAGTTTTTATAGTCATTACGTCCGATTTCAGCACAGACTTCAAGAAGGCCAACGGGTGCTTCATCGAACCAGAGTTCTGAATAACACTCATCTGATGCAATGACAAAATCATACTGGTCTGAAAGTGCAATCAGTTTTTTTAACTGATCTTTAGACAAAACCGCACCTGTTGGATTACCTGGTGTACATACAAACAGTAGTGCTGTTTTTTCCCATACCTCATTGGGTACATGGTCAAAGTCACCCAGATAGTTATTTTCTTGGGTGCAGTTAATGAAGTATGGTTTTGCACCTGCTAGAAGGGTTGCACCTTCATAAATCTGATAAAACGGATTCGGCATGACCACATAAGGTGTATCTTCTCGTTTTACCAAAGCCTGAACGAAAGAGAAAATGGCCTCACGCGTTCCCGATACAGGAAGAATATTATTTTCGGCACTAATGGTGTTCAGCTGGAAGCGGCGAGTTAACCAGTCTGCAATACTCTGTCTTAATTCAGGTAAGCCTTTGCTGTTCGGATAAGTTGAAAGCTGTTCAAAGTTATCAATAATCGCCTTTTTTACAAAATCAGGGGCAGGATGCTTGGGCTCACCAATAGAGAGGGGAATCAAGGGAAGGTCCGCAGGGACTACATCCTTAAAAAGTTGATTAAGCTTTTCAAAAGGATAAGGATGTAATAATGACAAGCTTGAGTTCATTGAAAAAATACCGTTTGGTTGTAACTTAATGCTGGCTTATAACTTGGCTTGAAGCTTCATCGAGTGCTGATTTCAGTTTTGCAGAAAAAAGCTGAGCTTCTTCAGCATTCATAGGCGTGCCATCCTTCTTTGTCACAAAGAAAATATCTTCAGCCCGTTCACCGAGTGTGACAATTTTGGCAGAATGAATATCCAGCCCCTGCATCATAAACAGACCGCCTACTTTAGCAAGTAAGCCAGGTTGGTCAAGTGTGGAAATTTCCACCATGTTTTGCTGTAAAGCCGGATTTAGGGTGATATCGACAGTATTTTTTACATCAAAATGGCGCAACTGACGAGGAATACGACGCTGCATTAACCCCGGGTAATTGTCGGCATGGCTGAGTGCCTGAACCAGCGCATCTGCAACGGTCTGCTTGCGTTCAGCATCAGTGAGTAAGGTTCCAAAACGGTCCAGTACTACATAAGTGTCTAGACTGAATGCTTTTGTGGCAGTAATAATTCGGGCGTCCTGAACATCGAGATTCATTCGGTCTAGTACTGCAACTGTAGTCGCAAACAGATTTGGCTTATCTTGAGTATAAATAAAAATCTGGACAGCATCTTGTGCAGCTTTACGATGTGCCCGCATCAATACCAGAGGAGCTGGATTATCCCCATGTTGCAGGATTGCACGGGTATGCCAGGCAATTTCATTCGCGGACTCTTTGAGAAAATACTCATCCCCCAGTTCTTGCCAGACCTTTTCTACCTCTTCCAGGGCAAACTCGTCCACCAGAAGTTCACTGGCTGCAAATTTGGTATCTTCAATGAGCATCTGGTATTCCACGGGGCGACCCAGGCCGGTGCGAATTACATCACGTGCATGCGTATATAGCTGACGCATTAATGAGGCACGCCACGTATTCCAGAGTTTTGGATTAGTCGCATTAATATCTGCTACTGTTAAACAGTATAGGTAATCCAGATGCTCCATATCACCCAATTTTTCGGCAAATTCTTTAACCACATCCGGATCGGAAATATCCTTCTTTTGAGCAGTTAATGACATCAGCAGGTGGTTCTGGATGAGCCACGCCACCATTTTGCACTCACGTTCAGTAAAACCATGTGCACGGCAGAATTCGATTGCATCAACTGCACCCAGTTCACTATGATCACCCCCGCGGCCTTTAGCAATATCATGAAATAATGCGGCTAAAAATACGATATCACGACGGGCAAGACGCTGAAAAACCGAGCTGACGACTGGAAAATCTTTCGCAAATTCTGGCTCTTTAAAGCGGTTTAAATTTCTGAGTAACAGGAGTGTATGAGCATCCACCGTATAAATATGAAACAGGTCATATTGCATTAATCCGGTAATTTTCCCAAAAGAAGGTATGTATTTACCGAGCACCCCATAACGTTTCATCGCCACCAATGTGTCGTATAAACGGTAGGGAGAGCGTATAATTGCCATGAAAAGAGCTTGATGCATGGGATTATCACGAAAGCTCTGGTCAATTCGCTTGGCTGCTAGGGTCAGCAGGCGAAGTGTTCGGGCACGCACTCCCTGAATTTCTGGCCGGTTAGCCAGTAAATAGAAAATCTCCAGAATTGCACTTGGATTTTCCGAAAATATTTTATGATGTTGTACTGCGAGTTTACCGTCTACCAGTTTAAAGTGTTCATTGATTTCTTCAATTTTACGCTCATAACTTGGTAGCCGCGGGGTAATAACAGACTCATTAAAATAAGCCAGTAGCATTTCATTTAAAGTTGAAACTTGCTGCGCAGTACGGTAATACCGCTTCATGAACTGCTCAATCGGATAGTTCGGAGATTCACCTTCCTTATGAACATAGCCAAATTTTGCTGCTATTTCGCGCTGGTAATCAAATAGCAGCCTGTTTTCATCACGTTTGACCAGACGGTGCAGGTGGTGACGGATTTCCCAGAGAAAAATTTCAGCTTCCTCCAGAACAGCAAGTTCAAATTCGGAAATAAAACCGAGATGAACAAGATCATAAATCCGATTAACCCGAAAATGCCGTTTAGCAATCCAGCCAATCTGGTTAATGTCACGAATACCGCCTGGCGCATTTTTAATATCGGGTTCCAGATTGCTTTCTGTATGATTATGCTGGGCATAACGCTTTGCCTGCTCCTGCATTTTGGCATCAAAGAAAGTTTTATCTGTCCAGGTCTGTGACACAATCCGGCGTGGCCATCTGGCCAGATGCTGATTTCCAGTAATCAGCCGCGCTTCAATCAGTGCAGTAGCAACAGTTAAATCATTGGTGGCCTGTTCTACACAACTGGCAATAGTGCGTACACTAATACCTGGCTTAAAATTTCCGACATCCCAAAGAGAAGAAATAAAAGTAGAAATTAAGCTTTCCTGTTCAGGAGTGATATCGTCTTCAGATAAAATCATGATATCGACATCTGAGTATGGCAACATTTCACGACGGCCATAGCCCCCTACAGCAAACAGACCAAGATCGGTCTGGTGGAGTCCCGCGTGTTGCCATAAGAAGATCAGAGCTTCATCGATTAAATTGGAGCGGGCCAGAATAATGTCACGGATAGACTGCCCATTTTCATAACTCTCCTGTAACTGCTTTTCAACATCAGTACGCCATACATTAATGGCCTGAATATCATGATTGCTTTTGACATAATTAAGCAGAGGCGAGGTAGTGATCATGAGCATGTTCCGCAGTAAAGCTTTATGGATTTGAGTTTACAATTACTTGTGCGGCTGTTTGCTGCGCAAGTTCACGTGCTTCTTCTATAGTTGCTGCGCGTGCAGTAGCAACACCCATACGGCGCCGTTTAAAACCTTCCGGTTTGCCAAACAGGCGTAAGTCTGTAGAAGGATGAGCTAATGCAAGATCCAGACCAGAAAATGACAGGTTAGAACCATCTTGGCCAGCATAAATAACAGCACTGGCTGCAACACTGTGTCGCGCCGTATTTACAGCTAAGCCCAGAATAGCCCGTGCATGTAGCTCAAATTCACTTTGGAACTGTGAAGCAAGGGTAACTAACCCAGTATCATGTGGACGGGGAGATACCTCACTAAACCAGACCTGATCACCTTTGATAAAAAGTTCAACACCAAAAACTCCACATCCACCCAGTGCCGCAGTGACTTTATCAGCAATCCGTTTAGACTCTTCAAGTGCCACAGGTGACATCGGCTGCGGCTGCCAGCTTTCAATATAGTCCCCGGAATCCTGTCGGTGACCAATCGGATCGCAAAAGCTGGTTTCAATTTTGCCGCTTTGCGGATTCTTGGCACGCACAGTCAATAAAGTAATTTCAAAGTCAAAATCGATTTGTGATTCAACAATGACCTTACCCTGATTTACCCGTCCCCCAGTCTGTGCATATTCCCAAGCTGCATCAACTTCATCAAAACTTTTTACCCGGGACTGTCCTTTACCAGAAGATGACATGACTGGTTTTACAAAGTTAGGATAACCAATATCATCACAGGCACCACGAAAGCTCTCCAGAGAGTCGGCAAAACGGTAAGCAGAGGTGGGCAAGCCTAATTCTTCAGCAGCCAAGCGGCGAATGCCTTCACGGTTCATGGTCAGGTTAACAGCTTTAGCAGAAGGAATGACAACAGCTTGTTGTCCAGCTTCCACCTCTAGAAGAACTTCCGTAGCAATTGCTTCAATTTCAGGGACAATAAACTGGGGTTTGACTTGCTCAATCAGTGCTTTTAACTGTTGGGGATCTGCCATGTTGAGGCTATAAGAAAAATGAGCGGCCTGCATGGCTGGCGCGTGTTCATAACGATCCGCTGCATGTACTTCTACTCCAAGCCTTTGCAAGGAAATGACGACTTCCTTACCTAGCTCTCCCGAACCAAGCAGCAAGACTTTGACCGCTGAAGATTGAAGTGGAGTACCGATAGTCACGCTCATGCGAATCATCCTTGCAAAAGTGGACTTACAGCATAACAGAACTCATGCGCGTGTTAAGTGTTTCAGCAAGAAAAGCTTAAGTTTTTATCAAGTAATCTTCTGATCAATCAAAAGAAAATTTCATTTAGACAGGTATGTAAGTATAGACCAATCCATAAACAATGGCTGCGGTCAGAGTTGCTGGTACGATTTTCCTGAATCTAAAATATAAACCGATCAGTACAAGGAGACCCGCCAGCATGGCCAAGCTTTTATTAGGTGTTTCAATCAGGGGGGGCAATGTAGCAACTACTAGCATAGAGCTAATAGCAGAAATACCGATACTCCCCAGCGCAATTTTTAACCAGATTGCACCACGACGCTGATTCTGCTGCTGATACTTTTGAATGAAGTAAAATGGGCCAAAACGGGAAATGAAATTTGCAATTCCCACGACGAGACCGACCAGAATAATATCCAGATTCATAGTGTTTCCATTAAATCGTCATGCTGCTTGAGGATGTAATGCTTAAACAGTCCGGCCAGAATACCGGCAATAATCCCGATAAAAATTGCTGCAGAAAGATTAATAAAATAACAGGCTAAGGCCGAAACAATTAAGCATACTGCTACCACCAGAGTATGTTTTCTCTCAAAAGCCGCGAGTAAAAAGCTTAAAAACAGCGCAGGTAATAGAAAGTCCAGGGCCGCTTGCAAGAAGCGTGGCAAATTACTCACCTGATTGGCGAACATCCCCCCTAGAAATGAACCACCTGCCCAAGATAGCCAGCTAAACAGACTTAAGCCCAGCATCCATGACTCTGACCATTCCTGTCGGCGTTGGGAGAGTTTAATCATGCCACTGGCAAATACCTCATCGGTAAGTCCCCATGCCCAGGCAGCGGTCTTTTTCAGGTTTAACTGATGGTTAATCAGGTTGTATAAGGCTGGTCCATAGAGCAGATGCCGAATATCTAAAGCGATAACAGTCAGTGCTGTCATCCAGATTGATGTACCACTGCCGAGCAGGGCAACTACAAGAAACTGACTGGCACCAGCATACATGGAGCAGGATAAAAATAGAGCTTCCCAGGCAGTAAACCCAAACTGGGTAGCAGAAACGCCAAAGGCAAACGAGACAGGTAAATAGGTCAGCATAATGGCCTGGCTATCTCTGGCACCTTGCCAAAAACCGGCCTGAGTCAAAACGGAACTTTCATGTTCAGACACAATACACCCTGGAATTTTTAAAGAGTTGAACAATAGGTCAAAACGCAGATTGAGTATTCTACCCGAATTCACTAGCATATGAGGAAAATGTTTGTTTAGGCGACTTAAAATGCGGGCTCATTTAAACCGTTCATTTCTTCTTCTCCCTGTTTTAATCAGCGTGCTGGGCTTACAGGCATGCAGCAACTCATCAAACGAACCAGAGCGAAAAGTCGAGATTAAACCTGCTCCAAAACTGACCAATGATGCCACCAGTTACGCCCAGCAGGCATGGAAACTCATGAATGAGATTGATGCACTGGTTTATCAGAAGCAGACAGAGCGTCTGGAACAGGAAGTTCGTAAACCAATCCGTCAGCTTACCACTGACTGGCGAATTAATGTCAAGATGACAGACTCAGTAACTGAAGGAAAATATGCCCTTTGCCGTAAGGCATTGAGTAGTCTGGATATCTGGACGCGAGAAATTCTTGAAAATGGTTCAGAAGCTGGTCAGAAACAGGCTGATTATGAACGTGATAAGGCACAGTGTAAGGGCGCAATTGATCATCCTGAACTGGGTAATACCGACCCAAAAAAGAAAGGCGTTTAAGTAATTTAAAAAAAAATAGCTCAACATATGAGCTATTTTTTATTAAATGATTAGCCTAAACATTAAATTAAAAAGGTGAAGGAATAAATTGCATAATCAGGGCAATACTCACAAGAGATAAGAGGGTACTAAGCATGACAGACGCAACTGACTGCTCAGCAATGCCATTTAATTGCCCATAGATTCCAAATGCTGTCGCCATAGGAAGAGCTGAAAGGATTAAAGCTGCATAAGCCATCTTCGCTGTGCTTCCCGGCATTATATAAATTATACTGGTCACTACAATTGGCATAATCAATAACTTGATAGTGCATACAATCAGTACATCTTTGCTAAGGTCTTTTATGGTCAATGTTGCAAGACTGGCACCAATCACAAAAATCGCAAGTGGAGACGCAGTAAAAGCTAGTGATTTTAATGGAAGCTCTAGCGAGACAGGCCACTGAACGGTATAAACTGAGCAGATCAAGCCCAATATAATTGAAAGAATAATGGGATTTTTAGCAAGATTCTGCAAAGTTGAAAGAATAATAGTGGATAGAGTCTTATCCTGTTGATCTGAAGATTCTATCAAAATCAGCATCAGACTCAGTAAAATAATATTTTCAATCACCAGTGTCATTGCCAGATAGGGGACGGCGGCCTGGGCAATTAGTAAGGTGAGTACTGCTGTACCGATAAAGCCGGTATTTGACATGGATGAACCCAGCCCAATCACAGCAGCCTGATGGCGAGGTAACTTAAAGAATCGGCGATAAAGTGTATATGCACTGAAGAATAAAATCAGTGAACCTAGCAGGTAGCCTAGAAAATAAGGCATCTGCCAGATTTCATCAAAGGAACGGGTAGAGAGGGCGTACAGTAAAAATGCGGGTAGCGAAACTTTAATAATAAACTGGATGATTGCCTGTACATGCGTAGTATTTAGCATGTTTAAGCGCAAGCTTAAATAACCCACACTTAAAATAATAAAGATGGGAAAGATGACTGAAATAATTTGTTCCATGACCTGATCGTTTGCTCCCTGCAAACTTGATTATTCCACTATTTCATTGAGTTTTAAATGTAGTTGGAACGTTTAATTAAAAAGAATACTGGATGAAGATAAAAAGAATATGTTAGCTGTATATTAAAATTATGAACAAAAGGCTTTAGTTAGCAGGGCCTAATAAAAATGCCAGTCATATTAATGAACTGGCATTTTTATTAATTTACTGGGTATATTTTTATACGTTAAAACGGAAATGCATAACATCACCATCCTGAACGATATACGTTTTACCTTCTAGACGCCATTTGCCGGCCTCTTTGGCACCAGCTTCACCGTTGTACTGTACAAAGTCATTGTATGCAACAACTTCAGCACGAATAAAACCTTTTTCAAAGTCGGTATGAATGACACCTGCCGCTTGTGGTGCAGTTGCACCAACTTTAACCGTCCATGCACGAACTTCTTGCACCCCTGCCGTGAAATAGGTTTGTAAGCCCAGTAAAGCATAACCGGCACGGATAACTACATTTAAACCCGGTTCTTCCATGCCCATTGCTTCTAGGAACTCAGCGCGATCTTCATCTTCAAGAAGTGAGATTTCAGATTCAATCTGGTTACACAGAGGTACCACAATGGCATTTTCTTCTTCTGCCAATTTGCGAACAGCATCCAGATGCGGATTATTTTCAAAGCCGTCTTCTGCCACATTTGCAATATACATGGTTGGTTTTAACGTCAGTAAACCAAAACCACGTACCAGTTTGCGCTCATCATCAGCTAAATTTGCTGCACGTGCTGGCTTGCCCTCATCCAGTAAAGGCTGAATTTTTTCTAGTACGGCTTTGGTTGCTACCGCTTCTTTATCGCCACCTTTAGCAACTTTGGTTAAGCGCAAAATAGCTTTGGCTACAGTTTCCAGATCAGCCAGTGCCAGTTCAGTATTAATAGTAGCAATATCATCTAATGGATCAATCTTGCCATTTACATGAATAACATTTTCATCTTCAAAACAACGTACGACATGAGCAATTGCATCAGTTTCACGGATATTCGCCAGAAACTGGTTACCTAGACCTTCACCTTTGGATGCACCTGCTACCAGGCCTGCAATGTCAACAAATTCCATCGTGGTGGGAATAATACGTTGCGGGTTTACAATAGCAGCCAGCTTGTCCAGACGTGGATCGGGTACAGGTACAATTCCGGTATTTGGCTCAATAGTACAAAATGGGAAGTTCTCTGCTGCAATGGCAGCCTTGGTTAATGCATTAAAAAGGGTAGACTTACCCACGTTTGGCAGGCCAACAATACCGCAATTAAAACCCATGAAATGACTCACAAAAATTGTTATCTGAAATTGCCGATGATTTTACATGAAAGCCATGACAAAGTCAGTCATGGTATCTCACAATCCCTGAAAGTCTGTATTGTTTTAAAGCTTGCGCTTATCTAGCTGGCTGGCCAAGGCATCTCCAGTTGCCTGAATAAGCATCACCAGGATCACGAGCACCAAAATAACAGCCAGCATAATCGTAATATCAAAACGCTGATAACCATAACGGTAAGCAATATCACCAAGTCCGCCTGCTCCTATAGCACCAGCAATTGCAGAAGAATTGATCATGGTTACCATCGTAACGGTAAAACCTGCCACAATTCCGGGCAAGGCCTCCGGTAAAAGTACATGCCAGATAATCTGTTTACGGTTACAGCCCATCGCTTGTGCGGCTTCAATCAAACCATGATCCACTTCACGTAAACTGACTTCAGCAATACGCGCAAAAAACGGGGTAGCAGCAATAGTTAATGGCACCACAGCAGCCCACACGCCATAACTGGTACCCACAATAAGACGTGTGAGTGGGATCAGAGCTACCATCAAGATTAAAAAAGGGACAGAGCGTGTAATATTAATGACCCATCCCAAGGGCTGATTAATCATCCGTGATGGATAAATACCATGTTCACTGGTATTGACCAGGATAATTGCAATCGGTAAACCAATTAAAAAAGCTGCAAGAGCAGATATGCCTACCATAATTAATGTATCGATAGTGCCGGTCAAAAGCAGGTTAATGAGCTGGTCGTGCATAGCCAAGTACCTCAATGTGGGCAATATATTGTTTTAGCGCTTCTTTCAAATGCTTCAGATTTAACTGTACGTCGGGTATAGCGACAATCAGTGAACCGATCAGATGCTGCTGGATCGTATCAACATGGCCCTGATATAAGTGAACTGGACCATTTAACTGCTCAAGAATGGCTTTTAAATCTGGTGTGTGGTGTATGGCAGACTCATAACAAAGTTTTAAAATAGTATGTGTAGTCTCTGTAGTTACCTTCGAATTCACTGCAAATGGTAAATCCAGTTGTTCTAGAGTTAATAATTCTTGAGTAATTGGCTGTTCAGGTTTTGAAAAAACACTCCATACCTGACCAGACTCGACAATTTCACCTTGATCAATAACAACTACCTGATCACAAATTTCCCGGATAACCTGCATTTCATGGGTAATCAGGACAATTGTGATTCCCATTTGCTGATTGATTCTTTTGAGTAACGATAAAATGACCGAGGTACTTTCCGGGTCTAGAGCTGAGGTTGCTTCATCACATAATAAAATTTCAGGGCAGTGTACCAGAGCACGTGCAATACCGACGCGTTGTTTCTGCCCACCTGAAAGTTGTGAAGGATAGTTTTCTGCTTTACTGCTTAAACCGACCAGTTCCAGTGCCTCATTAACACGCAGTTCAATCTCGGCTTTTTTATGTCCTGATATTTTAAGAGGCAGGGCAACATTTTCCCACACTGTTTTAGCTGACATCAGGTTAAAGTGCTGGAAAATCATTCCGATACGTTGACGCAGCCGAATGAGTTCCGCATGATCCAGACTGGCCAAGTTCTGTTGGTGAATATGAATACTGCCATTACTGGGCTGTTCCAGACCATTTAATGTACGTAGCAAAGAGGATTTTCCGGCACCGCTTTTTCCAATAATGCCGAAAATTTTACCTTCAGGAATATCCAGACTGACATTTTTGAGTGCATGTACAGATTTGCCTTGTACTTGGTAGTATTTGTTGAGGTTTCTGATCTTGATATGGGAAACCGTAAATTCAGTATGAGAACCAAAACTCACCATTATTCTTCTCCTTATTTCCAACCCTGAAACCACATGCCTTGACCAAAGTCCTGATCCAGTATCGTTTTGACCTTTTCTGAGGTTTGAAAGGCTTGTACAAATCTGGCAAGTTTCTGGTCTTTATCTAGATAATCTGTTCGGGTCACGAACAAGATGGCGTATTTCTTGTCTATCGGATCTAAAAATAAAGCATCCTTCGGGTTAGCTGCTTTTGCCATTTTCAGATAATGCGGAAAACCAAAAATAAGATCTGCTTCATCTATGGCATGGGCTGTTTGTGGACCTTCTACCTCAATAAACTGTAACTGTTTAGGATTGCGTATAATGTCCTGAAGTGTAGTTAATTCATTCTGAATATCTTTAACTTCAATCAGGCCGGCCCGGGCAAGCAGAATTAAAGCACGCGCCGAGTTGACCGGATCATTGGGTATGACTACGCGAGCATGAACAGGAAGTTGCTCTAGTGATTGATACTTTTTTGAATATAAGCCCACATGGCTTCCAGTACCTGGTGCAAATGCATGCAGGTTAAACCGGGTTTCACGAATTGCATTTTTCAGATAAACACTTTGCTGAAAAAAATTGGCATCAATATCACCGTTCTGAACAGCTACATTGGGTGCATGCCAGTCTGAAAACTCAACCAGCTTGACCTGAATACCTTGTGCTTTCATATCATCTGCCACACTTTGTAGCAGATCGGCATAGGGTGGGCTGATGCCGATTGTTAAAGTGTCTTTCTGCAGAGTATTACTGTTAAAACGGTAAGCAGCCAAACCGAGTATAACTAAGAGGGTTGTCAGGCCAATTAGCCAGAACTTATAAGAATCTGATTTTAATAAGGTCATCATCTGTTCCTTACTTCCAGCCAGGGAACCAGAGTTTTTTCCCAAAATCCTCATCTAAAGCGGCTTGCACTCTTGGGGAGTTCTGGTAAATAGTCACGAATTTTTTCAATTGATCGTCTTTATCTTTGTAATCATCACGGACTACAAATAAGATGGCATAGCGTTTGTTGGTATTTTTGTCGAATAACAGTGCACTTTCCGGATCAGCAGTTTTTGCCAGACGTAAATAATGAGGATAGCCAAAAGCCAAATCAACATCATCAATTGCACGTGCGGTCTGTGGTCCTTCAACTTCGATAAACTGCAGATTTTTAGGGTTTGCAGCAATATCCTGTAAACTGGACAGATGATTGTTTACATCTTTTAAGCTAATGAGTTTGGCTTGCTGCAAGAGCAGGAGAGCACGACCCTGATTTACCGGATCATTTGGTATAGCAACTCTGGCATTTTGTGGTAACTCATCAAAGCTTTTATACTTTTTTGAATACAGGCCTACATGAGATGCTGCTCCAGCTGCAAAAGCTTTGAGCTTAAAACCGGTTTCTTTTATGGCATTATCCAAAAATGGCTGATGCTGAAAAAAATTGGCATCAATATCTCCGTGATTTAGCGTAATATTGGGCGTGTTCCAGTCAGAGAATTCAACAAGCTTAATATGAAGTCCTTCTTTTCTGGCTTCTTCTGCTGCAACTTGTAACGGTTTTGCAAACGATGGGCTAATCCCGATGACCAGTTCATCTGAACCTGTTTTTTTCTGTAACGTCCAGCCAGTAAGACCTAAGATAACTATGGTCAATACTGCCCCTAAAATAGTGAATTTCGTTTTTGCTGTTTGTGCCATCATGCACCTCTAAAAATTTTTAAAATGTTTTATGCAAGCTGTTTTTGAATAGGACGGATTTCGGCGGGAGAGGCCGGGGTTAGACATCGGAACTGTTGCACCGGATGTTGTGCAGAAAGCAGGTTACCTTGCTGAAATAACTTATGTCGCAATGTACCTTCGCTATAAGCTGTTTTGTAGCGACCGCGCTGTTGCAGCTCCGGAATAACCCACCGGATAAAGTCCTGATGGGATTCCGGGGCAACCGTACGGGTCAGGTTAAAACCATCAATTCCTGTTTCATCAATTAAATGAATTAATTGTTCCGCTACAGTTGCTCCACTACCCATAATGAGGGGGTAACGTCCTCCCAGCACATGTTGGTCTTTCAGATCTGCCACTGTAATTTTCTGTTCTTTAAATTTATTGTTGACTGAAGCAATACTGTTAGTTTGCTGATAGGGAATGGTTTCTTGCTCTGTAAACTGGGACAGATCAATGCCGACAGAACTGGAATAGTGGGCAAGACCTGCTTCAGGACTGGCATAGTGGCAATACTCTGCCAGTTTTTCCTGTGCAAGCGCATCAGTTTCAGCGCTAACCACAGTAATGCCAATAAAAATTTTAATAGCTTCTGCTTCACGACCCTGTGCAGTGGCAAGTGACCGAATTTTCTCGACCTGCTGTTTAATTTTTTCCGGTTTATCGCCTCCAATAAATATGGCCTCAGCATGTTGAGTTGCAAAGGTAAGACCACGTGGCGAAGCACCTGCCTGAAAAAGGACCGGGGTGCGCTGGGGAGAAGGTGAAACCTGAAATACTCCTTCACTCTGGTAAAATTGGCCCTGATGCCGGATTGAATGCACTTTCGCCGGTTCAGTAAATATTCGGTTCTGCCGATCCTTTACAACTGCATCATTTTCCCAAGAGCCTTCCCAGAATTTATAGCAAAGCTCTAGAAACTCCTCAGCCTGTGCATAACGTAAATCATGTTGCTTCAAGCCTTTCTGTCCGATTAATCTTTCAGCACTATCTAAATAACCTGTCACAATATTCCAGGCAATCCGGCCATGGGTTAAATGGTCTAGACTGGCAAAACGCCGTGCAAACTGATACGGCGTTTCATAGCTCAGATTTACTGTAATACCGAAGCCCAGATTCTGGGTAACTGCGGCCATTGCTGAAACCAGAGTAGAGGGGTCATGGCTGGGAAGCTGGATTGATTCTTTTAAGGTCAGCTCAATACCGTTTTGATAGACGTCATATACACCAGTAATATCTGCAAGAAATAACCCGTCAAATAATCCTTGCTCTAAAGTTTTCGCCAAATCTGTCCAGTAGTTCAGTTCATTAAAACGATGTGATTGATCTCGTGGATGTGTCCATAACCCATGGTTAATATGTCCTGCTGAATTCATGTCAAAAGCATTAAGTAAAATCTGTTTAGGTAATTGCTTTGCCATTACAATGTCCCCCTGCGTGGAGGTAGAACTCCATTCAATACATATTGTCCAATAAAGTAATATTTCCAGCGCGCTGCATCATGTAAAGTATGGACACGTGCATTACGCCAGAAACGGTCTAGTCCGTTTTTTAACTGGCTACCCCGGCTACCTGCCAGTTCAATCAGTTTGCTGGATGCTTTTAATGCAGTTTCTGTACTATGTGCACGAACCTTAGCTACCTCAATTGAAGCCTGTGCTATATTTTCCACAGTAGGTAATGGACGGGCTACCTCAAGAGCCTGAGCAGCCTGTTTGAGGAGAACCTCACTGGCACGTACATCAGCAGCCACACGGCCGAGTTCTAGCAGAGTCAAGGGGTCTTGAGTAGCACGATCTAGTCCTGAGTCAATCCAGGGGCGCGCCTGTTTTACCTGCTGCAATGTTTCTTCAAAAGCAGCGCGGGCAATTCCTACTTCAATTGCAGCATGCATAATCTGGGCAAATGGCCCGACTAAGGTGGGCTGAGTGAATGCTGTATCAAAGGCAATCAGATCCTCTTGCTCAACAGCGACGTGATTAAATTTTACCGTACCACTTCCTGTTATACGCTGCCCAAAGCCACTCCAGTCATCCACGATTTCAAGGCCTTGGCTATTACGCTTTACAAAAGCTAAAAATTCCCGACCTTCTGCATCTGTAACTAGCGTAGGAATACGGTGTGCGAAAAGGCTTCCGGTACAATAAAATTTTTCCCCCTGAATTACGTAGTTATTTCCCGTAGCAATCAATTGTGTATGCTTATGAGCGGCAGATCTGGTTTTGAATTCTGCCAGTGCATTACCGAAACGGGCTCCTTTTAAAACTTCTGTGTAAAACTTCTGTTTCTGCTGTTCTGTACCTGTATTACGCAGGACTTCCAGTGCATAGAAATGATTTTGAGGAATCTGTCCAATTGAACCGTCCACTCCACTAAACAGGGCAATGACTCTAGCTACGGTCAGACTTGAAACTTCTGCACCCCCATATTGCTTGGGAACGGTAATCGCCCATAAGCCTGACTGGCTGTAGGCTTCTATCTCTTCAAAAGGCAAAATACGGTTTTGGTCCCGTTGAACTGCCTCGGCTTTAAACTTTTGACTTAAATCCTGTGCAATAGCCAAAGCTTCTTCATCACTTTGGATAATATGTGTCTGATTTTCTAAAACTTCTTTAAGATGAAAATTTTGATATGAGGTCATAAGATATTTCCTTAAATCCAGGCATGACGAGCAGGAAAAGCCTGGTTGAGGTAATAGTTACCAATGGCATGTAACTTCCAGCGTACTGGGTCATGCAAGGTATGAACTCTGGCATTCCGCCAGTACTGGTCCAGATGATGCTGGGATAGACAGGAACGACTGCCGCCAAGTTCGAGCAATTTTTCTGAGATCTGTAGGGCAGCGTCATTGGCATAAACTTTGGCTTCTGCAACCCTTATAGAAGCTTGTGCTGCCTGCTCCGCTGTAACTGTCTTATGCTGGTCAAGTTCATCGAGATATTCAGCTGCTTCATCCAGTAGCAAAATAGATGCATCAAGCAAGATATTTAATTTACCAACTTCCTGTAGTGTGTAATGTTCGGAGCTGGCTTTTTCTACTTGTGCGTCAATAATAGGGCGTGCTTTATGAACAGCAGTTAAAGTTTCTGCAAATGCAGCCTCTGCAATACCAACATCTATAGCCACCTGGAGTAGCTGCGAATAAGCACCGCGATAATTAGGTTTTTCATAAAGTTTTCTTTCATCAAAAATGAGATCAGGATTTACTCTGACCTGGTTCAGACGGACTGTGCCGCTAGCTGTGGTGCGCTGCCCGAAACCGTACCAGTCATTGATGACTTCTACACCTTTTTCCTGTGCGTCAATAATTACCAATACGACATGGCCTTCAGGATGAACTGCTTTAATAGCAAGCCAGTGTGCAAAACTGCTGCCAGTCGAGTAGAACTTTTCACCATTAAGAATATATTGGCCATCTTTAACGCTAAGCGTGGTCTCTAGTGTTTTACTGTCTTTGGTGTGGCGCTCTGGGCCACCATTAGCCAGACGCTTGCCATGCAGAATTTCAGAGAAAATAAAATTTTTTTGTTGCTCGTTTCCCATCATATTAATCATGTTGAGCAGGGCAATCTGGTTTTGCGGGATTTGACCGACATTGGCATCGGCTTTAGATAAAATTCTGAACACCTGAGCAAGTGTTTTGTTTGAAACGAATGCGCCTCCAAAAGCTTTAGGAATACGGATGCCACCTAATCCTTTGAAACTAAACTGTTCAATTTCTTCTATTGGCAAGATCCGGCATTGATCCCGTTCATTTCTTGTATTCAAGGCAAAATCAGCTACCTGATAAGCTGCATTCAGGGCCTGCTGATCATTTTCTATAATATAAGCGGGAGTTTGAGTAATATGAGTCATCTTTATAACTTCCTAAGATGACTCAGAACTTAAAGGAATTATCTGGCAAACTTAAACCAGCTATTATGCGAAACTTATCATTAAAAGCTTATAAGAAAAAAACTGCTGAAATTTATAAAAAATCAGATAAAGCAGATTTATATAAATCAGTAAGTTAATTAAAATTATATAGTTTTTAGCTGGTTGAAATTTATCTTATATATGTAATTGGCATAATTATGGTAAAAAAAACTATAAAAACAGATGGGATAAGGCTATAAGAAAAGAAGTAAATCTGAACAGGTGGTCAGAATTTTTAGAACCATCAGTTTTAAAGTAGAATGATATTCAGGTCTTAATTTAAAAGTCAGTTAAAATACAAAAATAATCCGGAGTTTTTATGCGTACTTTATACCAGTTTCCTTTATCTCATTTTTGTGAGAAAGCTCGCTGGTTACTCGACCATAAAGAGTTAGATTATGTTGCGCATAATTTGATTCCAGGCTTTCACCGGGCCTTTACCCAATTGAGAACCGGACAGAACAGCTTGCCTGTTTTGAAAGATGACAGCTACTGGATTGCTGACTCTACAGAAATTGCCCTATATCTGGATGAGACCTATCCTGAACACAGTTTACTGCGACGTGACCCGGAGCTGCGAGAGCAGGCATTGCAGATCAATAATGTTGCTTCTGAGCTCGGAGAGCATGTCCGTCGCTGGGGGCTGGCCCAAGCACTATCACAGGGCGATGAGCCTTTAGAAATCATGCTCGGTGAACAGGGGTATATGCGTCAGTTTGAGAAATTTTCAAAACCTTTAATCAAAACGCTTGTAACCAAGGGATACCAGCTCGAATCTGAAAAAGTAACTGAATCTAAAGCCAGAATGACTGAGCTGATAGAACAGCTAAATAGCGCATTGATCAAAAATGGAGGACGTTACTTTGTTGGTGACCGCTTAGGTCTTGCCGATATCGCAGTATGTTCCATGCTGGCGCCTTTGCTTGAGCTTGGCGGAACACCTTGGGAAAATGAGCATGAAGAGAACAGAACGGAAGACTTCATGAATTATCAGTCTTATTTACTTGATTTACCTTTAGGTCAATATATTCAGCGTATTTATGAGACAGAACGTAATGCCCGAGTAGACTGGCGTGGAATGTAGCTGGGTATATAAGTAATATAAGCCTTGTTATCGCAAGGCTTTCCAATTTTTTAGGGATAAAAAATATTGTAAAAACACAAAATAATGAGAATATAAAAACTTAAAAGCCATTAATTTGGTAAAGTTTTTAAAGAATAGACTTTAAAGTGAGAAATTTTTTCTAAAAATATTGAAATTAAATGATTAAAGGGAAATAATTCGACTCAGCCGCTGTTAAATTAATAGTCAGGGTGTGATAGGGATCGAAAAGAGGGTCAGCTTATTGGGAGATGGGCACTGACTAAACTCACAAGGTCTTAATTCGACTTCAGTTATATAAACCACAAGTTTATAAAACAGGCTATAGGTTATCCACGTATAGCTACTAGAAGGAAACAGTATCATGTTTTCCCTTGACCCTAAAAATTTATTTGATCATAAAAATAAATCTGACCATAAGTACCACAGCATGATTCAATATACGGTATGACTGGAGCTCAGAATGGGACTGGACCGTTTCGACAAGCAAATTCTTGAAATATTGACACACGAAGACCTGAATTTAAATGAACTCTCTGAGCGAATTAATCTTTCTGTAAGCTCGGTGCACCGCCGTATCAAACAGCTTATTGAAAATCAGGTGATGACTAATCTCAAGCGTGATATCAATTTTCAAAAACTAGGTTTTAAGTTGCATGTCTTGCTACAAGTATCCCTGAGTAAACATGACAGTGATACCTTTGAAAAATTTCTGCAAGAAGTCGAAGAGCTTCCTGAAGTTATTAATGCATTTTTGGTTACCGGCCAGTCTGCCGATTTTATTCTTGAAGTTGTTGCTACCGATATGGAAAATTATAGCGATTTTCTGCTTAAACGGATGGGGAAAATCGAGCATGTTGTAGCGTTGCATTCAAGCTTTGTAATTAAAGAATATAAAGTGTTTAATTGTTATAACTTGCTAAATAAAGTTCCAGAGCAAGTATAAAGCTTAAAAATAAAAAAGCGCCAGTTCTGGCGCTTTTTAATAATATTTAATCAGGCATCAAGCTGAGCCAGTACTTCATCTGAAAACTCAACGTTGGTATAAACATTTTGTACATCATCTAAGTCTTCTAGCATATCAATCATTTTCATGATTTGTTTAGCTTGATCAATATCGGTAATTTCTGCTTTGGTAGAAGGACTCATTACAACCTCAGCATTGTCTGACTTCAAGCCGGCCGCACTAAGTGCATCCTGAACGTCACCGAAGTTCTCTGGTGTGGTAATAACTAAAATCTCATCTTCAGAAATTTCAATATCTTCCGCACCAGCTTCTAGAGCAACCTCCAAGATTTTTTCTTCAAGTGACAGATCATCAAAAGAGATTTCACCACGTTTGGTAAACAAGTAAGCCACAGAACCTGAAGTTCCAAGATTACCATTAGTTTTACTAAAGCAATGACGAACATCAGGAACAGTGCGGTTTAGGTTATCTGTCATGGTTTCTACCAGTACAGCTACACCACCTGTGCCATAACCCTCATAAGTGATTTCTTTTAAATCATCATTATCTTCACCACCAGCACCACGTTGAATGGCCCGGTTAATTGTATCACGCGTCATATTTACTGAAAGCGCTTTTTCGACTACAGCACGAAGACGTGGGTTACTGGCCGCGTCCGGGCCGCCGAGTTTAGCAGCCGTTACAATTTCTCGAATGTATTTGGTAAATACTTTACCGCGACTTGCATCTTGTTTTGCTTTGCGATGCTTAATATTGGCCCACTTGGAATGACCCGCCATGCGAATTATGCTCCAGTTTTATAAACTAAAATTTCGGGTTGAAATGTTAGCATAGCCACTGATTTGTTGAAAACAGGCCACTGCCAGCTTTTAAGCGAAGTTTCCGAAAAATCTTTAGAAGCTGATGCTCTAACGAGAAGATTTAGATAAAACAAATTAATTAAACTGCAGCTTCAACTTTAAGCTCTTAGTCTTGCGAGCACATTCATAGAAAATAGCTGAGCTTTAGGCTCATTAAAACAACCAAAATTTAGAGGCTAAACTCATAAAAAATTATATTAATTAAATTAAAATTATAAAATTACTTGTAATTTGTTTAGAAAAAATTATAAATTAACAGGCTGTATACGACTTTAGTCTAACAGGTGGGCCTAAACTGTTTAGTACTGTAAGGGGAAGCGATTATGTTTTTAACGCTTATCGGCGTTGGTTTGGCTATTTTTATTCTGATCTGTGTCTGGAGTGCGATTGAAATCTACCTGGAAGCTCATCATCGCAAATAATTAACCTTGTTTTAAACAAAGCACTTTGGGAAATGCTCTGTTACAGCGGTTATCTTCCTGTTTTATCTTTATATAAAGATCAAGAGCCTAACAGTTCTTTGTAGCCAGCCATTTTTCCTTAATATAGAGATCTACCCGATATTGCTCATCATAATCATCAGCAATACAATTTGCCTGACTTTGTGTAGCTAAGTTTTCAACCTTTTTGACAAGGACAGTTGGTGTTGAAGATAATTTATCAATCTGACAAACCCACCATTGTTTTCCAATTCTTCGAACCTGAAAAAACTCACTGTTTTGCTTACGCTTAGCCATAATCATGACACCCTTTTTTCAACTGAGGAGTATTTAGATCTATTATTTTATAGGTGTATAGCTCTAGATAGTTAAGTTTTATGAGCAAAAATCGCTTAAATTTAGAACAATTAAGTGTTTATTTTATAAGATGTGATTACTGTAATACTAAGCTAGATCAAAAATTATATTAAAAATATATAATTATTTTTAATATAATATTTCAATAGGTTGTGTGTAATATTATAATAAAACTGATAGCGCAATACATTTAAGTAAGCTATTAAAAAATTATATTTAACTTTGTATTAAAGGATAACAAGGATTTTAATATATTATAAGGTTCTTTGTTTATTGATAAAATTTAACTCACCTATAATTTTATTAATTCCTGTAGAACAACGATGGAATATATAATGAAAAAACAATATTTATTGTCTGCAATTATCTGTGTAAATACAGGGTTGATCATTGGATGCCAAACAGTTTTACCTTATATCGATACTGCTAAACCGACCACTACTCTAAAGACTTCTTCTGGAACACTGTCTGTAAATACAATTGTGCAAATGGTTTACCCTAAAATACTCAATGAGCCTCTGGCGCATGTGACACCCGTACTCAATGATTATTTTAAATCTTACCCTTATCAACAGCTTGAACCAAATATATTGGGTTTTTTTCATCCTAGTATTGAATATAAAAATCCACAAGGTGAAACTCGTTACCTGGTTATTATTGAAAAAGTAAAAATCAATAATGGATACATTCAGGACTGCCGAGCCTGCTCAAGTACAGTAGATTTATTTATATTTAAAAAACAGGACAACCATTTCCAGTTAGTCAATTCAGCTTTAAATCAGAAAGATATCCCTACAGCCGGTGGGCATTTGTATGTTAGTTTTAAACATGACTTACAGAAAAATTTAAGACCGTTTGGCAAGAACATGATAGGAAGTTATACGCTTGCAACTTTTACAGGTGCAGGGGGGCAAGAAATTTCGACTTGGTATGCGGTCTTGTTGCCTGATGTCGGGAGAGTTCAAGTTCTTGAAATAGGCTCGGCGGGTAACGATACATCAAGTTACTATGCAGATCGTCCTGAGTTTGCATCCATTGTTACATCAACATTAAGAGTGGTTAATAACCAGAACACTTATTATCCTGTTGAAGTGACTTATATTGACCAAGATCAGCCAAAGAAGTCTTACAAAAGTCTATTTATGTATGATCAAGCCAAGCACATCTATGTGGAATATGAAAAAAAATAATCAAAAGACCTTTTAGTTAAATAATAAATCAAATATTGAGTGATAACTTAAAAACAGACTGTATTTTAAAATAAACCAATTTAATGATTTTAAATGATTAGAATAATCTTGGTTTTTAAGAATAACAGGCTAATGAGATTCAAAATTAAAATATGAGTTGGTTTATAAATAAATTTTGCTTTAATTGGTCATATAAAAACTTTAAAAGATTTACTACTAAAAGTATTAATTTATTAAAAAATAAATTAGTGGAATTTATAAAGTTATATAAGTCAACATTAATAAAAAAACCTCATAATTCACGAATTATGAGGTTTAATATATGGTGGGCCCACCGTGACTTGAACACGGGACCAACGGATTATGAGTCCGCTGCTCTAACCAACTGAGCTATAGGCCCTATAAATGCTTATATCTAAAGCATTTTTGCGATAGCAATACTAGCTAAATTCTCAAGTAAACACAAGCATTTCTCAAAAAAAACTGGAGAGATGCTGTTTTATTCATCAAATTTAGGAGATTAAAATGACGAAGCAAATAAATGCGGTGATAAGAAAAGTATTAGCTTGCCATAAAAAATTTCTTTAAGAAGTTAAGCTTAGTAAGTAATTTTAAACTGTTTAATAATTAAGTATTTAGATTTTGGTTTTTTCAAAAACAAAATGAAAACAATTGCTTATTTATTTATAGTGAATTAAAAAATAATATTGGATTTTTGTTTAATTCATGTTAATAAATAAATTGAAAGTACACAACAAACTTTCGATACCGTTTCAGGAAGAAACCATAACTATAGTAACAAGGAGCAAAACTATGTTTCAGTTGTTAAGAAAACTCTTCTGTATGCATGCCTATGAATATGAGCAGTTCTCAGAATTTAATGAGGTAAAAGAGTGTCGTAAATGCGGAGATCATAGGAACTAGATGTATATTTATTGGTTTAAGATACCCATGAACCTGGTATGTTTCAATCAAATCTAATTCGATTTTTATTATAAAACCTGAAGAATTTTATAAAGGCTGCTGTTTTCGGACAGCAGTCTTTTTTATAATTATCTTGAATTCATTCAAAAATTTTAAAATTTGAAAGGCGATAGGAAATAGCATGACTAAGGATTTTAAAGCTGCAACTTATATTGTAGATGATAATCTTGCAGATACGCTTTGTTGGCTATGTCAGCATCAGGACAGTTTCGACAGTTTTTCTTATGATGTGCAGACTGGTGAGTTAATAGTGAATCATGCTGCAGGTAGTGATGTGATTCGTAAAGGTAATTATCTTAATGCAAGTTATGGTGTTTTACTGACGTCTTCCTAGAAAGCAGAGATATAAAAAAGCCCCAGTTTGGGGCTTTTTAAATTTATATATCTATTTAAGCTGACATGGCATCTATACTGAGTTCAGCAACTGTTGGCTTGGCTTTCTCGGCACTTAACCCCAGTTTATTAAAGAGGATACGGTCTTTGCCTTCACCTGCATTTGGTGTCGTTAAAAGTTTTTCTCCAGAGAATAAGGAGTTGGCACCCGCCATAAAGGCCAAAGCCTGATCTGAATCGGAAAGTGATTCACGCCCGGCAGAAAGACGGATATAACTTTGTGGCATGATAATGCGGGCAACCGCAATAGTTCTGATCCATTCGGTGACATCCAGTTTTTCAACATCAGCAAGAGGCGTACCTTCAATCGGTACCAGCATATTGATTGGTACTGATTCAGGATGAACTGGAAGAGTGGCCAGTTCATGTAGTAAGCCAATACGGTCCTGCTTGCTTTCGCCTAACCCGACAATACCTCCGCTACATACCTTCATTCCTGCCTGGCGTACATGGTCAAGGGTATCTAAACGGTCATCGAAAGTACGGGTACTGATGATATGAGAATAGTATTCACGGGATGTATCGAGGTTATGATTATAATAATCCAGTCCTGCATCTTTTAAGCGTTCTGCCTGAGACTGATTCAGCATACCTAAAGTCATACATGTTTCAAGGCCAAGAGCCTTAACTTCACGAACCATTTCCAGTACATAAGGCATATCACGTTCATTCGGATTACGCCATGCAGCACCCATACAAAAACGAGAAGAACCAGACTCTAAAGCTTCTTTGGCTTCACGAATTACTTTTTCTACAGCAATACGTTTTTCTGCCTCAAGATTGGAATCATAATGCGCTGACTGTGAGCAATATTTACAGTCTTCCGGACACTTACCGGTTTTGATCGAAAGAAGCGTGCTAACTTGTATAGTATTCGGCTGAAAATTCTCGCGGTGAATTCGCTGTGCTTCAAAAATCAGATCCAAGAAAGGCTGCTGATACAAAGCTTCAATTTCTTCTCGAGACCAATCATTACGTACCGGACGAGTGCTGCTCATATGTCTGTCCCTAGTCATTTATATAGTTCATTACTGTGCATATTAAGCAAAACCGATGCCAGCTTCATTAGCAAAATATGACGGAATATAAAAAAACAAAGCCCAGCGCATGGACTTTGTTCATTTAAATGTTTTTACCATATTAATTTTAATTATTCACGGTGATTTCCATGAATATTTTGATTTTGTAGATCCGCCCGATGCTGTTTATTCAGCGCGCGGTCGTCTTCTTCATGATGTGTATTTTGTGGTGGTTGTGGGGTGCCTTGCTGTTGCTGGTTTTGGGGCTGCTGATGTTGATTCTGGTCTTTATTTTGCTGATGCATGATAAATTCCTCTTCACAAAAATCATTTGGTATCTTTTTTATGCCATAAACGAGAGTATGGAAATGTAGGGCTTATGTGGGAAACTGTTAGGAGACGTAAAATTAAAAGCTTATGATTTGCTGATCTGTTGTTCAATTGCCCAGTCAATGTGATGGTTTACAATTTCATCATGTTTTGATCTGGCCTGTTCAAGCTGCGCTATAATTTCAGTTGTATAAAGCGCATTTCCCAGCCCGATTGCAATATTACGCTTAAAGCTCTGGTAGCCGGTCCGTCTTAAGGGGCTACCTTCCGTATTTTTAAGAAAAATTTCTTCATCCCACTGCCATAGCTCCAGCAGGCTGATATTATCTAAACCATTACGTGGATTAAAATCTTCTATGTTGGCTTTTTTTGCAAAACTATTCCAGGGACAGATTAGCTGGCAGTCATCGCAACCAAAAACCCGATTACCAATACCATGGCGTAATTCTTGAGGAATAATACCTTTATACTCAATAGTTAAATAAGCAATACATTTACGTGCATCCAGCATATACGGTTCAACAATAGCTTGGGTCGGGCAGATATCAATACAGGCCGAGCAGGAACCACAATGCGCAGTTGCCGGTTCATCAAAAGGCAGGTCTAGCGAAGTAAAAAGCTCCCCAAGTACAAAGAAAGAGCCGGATTTTTTATGAATTAATAGGGTATGTTTACCCGTCCAGCCCATCCCGGCACTTTCTGCCAGCGATTTCTCAAAAATAGGCGCCGAGTCTGCAAAAGGACGTGATTCAAAGTTTCCGACCTTGTCGCGAATACGGCTGGCTAACGTTTTAAGTCGTCCACGCATGATTTTATGATAATCACGGCCACGAGCATAACGGGCAATAATGGCCGAGTTGGGTTCATAGGGTACGTAGCGCGGTTTGGGTGTTTCTACCAGATAGTTCATGCGAACACAGATAATACTTTTAGTTCCGGGTACCAGCAGGGTGGGATCAGCACGTTTTTCTAAATTTTCCTTTAAGTAATCCATATCGGCATGATAGCCTCGATCCAGATACTCCTGAAAACGGGCCATTTCTGCCTGGGCATCGGGCTTGGCAACCACGCAGTCGGCAAAGCCCAGATCAAGTGCCTGAGACTTGATCCATTGCTTGAGTGCCTCGGCATCCAGCTGTGCCAGATCAATTTTTCGGGAAGGTAAAGATTCGGACATAAACCGGATAGGAAGGAAAAAATAATGCTGAAACAAGTGTATCATAGCCAGGCAATTCAAGTATGGGAACGACGCTGGTTTAGCCAGAAAAACTCTTCTTTTGGACTGATGCAGCAAGCAGCCTGGCAAATGACCCAGTATATTATTCAGTGCCTTCAGTATAAAAAGCTTGCTCCGCGTATTGCAGTCTGGTGCGGACAGGGTAACAATGCCGGAGATGGCTATCTGGTAGCAGCTTATCTGGCGGGCGCAGGCTATGATGTTGAAATTTTCGCGGCTGTGCCAGGAGAGTCGGCAGATTTACATTCGGCAATCCAATATGCACAGAGGCAGCATATAAAAATTCATAACAGTTTCGATGTTCCAGAATATTTTAACTCTCATATTGATGCTTTATTTGGAATTGGGCTAAATCGTATTCTGGATGAGGATTGGCAAAAGATTATCTATAGTCTTAACCAGAAAACAGGTCTGAAAATTTCAATTGATATGCCTAGTGGTTTACAGGCAAATACAGGGAAACCCTTGCCTTGTGCCGTCAAGGCGGATCATACCTGTACACTATTGGCTTTAAAAGCCGGCTTATATACCGGGCAGGGCAAAGAGTTTTCTGGTCAGGTTCAACTTTTATCTCTTATCCCTGTAGATGATGAACTGGAACCAATAGCAAGCCTGTGTCCAAAGCAGATTCAACTGCCAAAACGTCAAGCCTCAGGGCATAAAGGCAGTTATGGCCATGTGCTGGTGGTGGGCGGACATGCCGATATGGGAGGAGCTGTGATTATGGCAGCCGAAGCTGCTTTTGCTGCGGGTGCCGGAAAGGTTACTGTGGTATGTGACAGTAAACATCATAGTCCCATTCTGGCCCGTTCTCCCAATATCATGCTTAAAGATATTCATGACTTAAATAAAGACTCTATTTGTGAAATATTGAATCAAGTCGATGCAGTTTGCTTCGGTATGGGATTAGGACGTGATAACTGGGCAGGTCAGCAGTTTCAGCAATGGTTTCCTGAACTAAAACAGGCTAAACAGCTAGAAGTGGTACTTGATGCTGATGCGCTCTGGTTTTTAGCCGCAGCTAATGCCAAATTAGATACTCATTTTTATGCGACGCCCCACCCGGGTGAGGCAGCAAAATTGCTGGGTGTAAAAGTCAGTGAGGTTGAAGCGGACCGAATAGCGGCTATTCATCAGTTGATGCAGAAATATCACGGCCAATGGGTACTCAAAGGTGCAGGCAGCCTCATATTAAGCCAGCAATTGTGGATCTGCACTGAAGGTAATCCGGGTATGGGAACAGGCGGCATGGGAGATGTTTTATCCGGTATGATAGCCGCACTAAAAGCACAGTTCCATGACAATATTCATTTACATGAGATTATCAGCCTGCATGCCCAAGCGGGTGATATGCTGGCACAAAGTGGTGAACGTGGCTTACAGGCCCAGCATATGCCTCAGACAATTTATCAGGTGGTAAACCGTTAGAGCAGACTGCCTAGACCGCTATACAAGCCATATATTGCAATGGTAAACAGTAAAATACCACATATCAGTAGAATTCTCTGATATGCAAAAGAACGGCTAACTCGCTTAAATAGCAAATAGGCTAGGCTCAAGGTCATAAAATCCAGAATTATCCAGACCAGAGTTAATAGAAATAGACTCTGGTTTATTTCTGGCATTACCTGAATAAACTGTGGAAAAAATGCACTAAAGAACAGAATATCCTTAGGATTCGAAATACCTACCAGAAAACCCTTAGTAAATCCGCCGAATTTGGGGTTCAACATCTGGATTTCAGCCTGATGCTTCTGTTTGCTGTCTTGGATTAGTTGCCAGCCTAAATATAAAATATAAAGACTGCCTAGACATTTCAAAATATCCAGAAAAGAAGCATTTAGTGAAAGAAAACCTTTCAGAATAAGTGCTGAAATAAAAATCAGTACTAGTGAAGCTGCATTAGTTCCTAAAATAGTTTTAAAAGCTTTTTGATAGCCGGCCTGTAGGCCTGTACCAACCACCAATAACAGTACCGGGCCGGGGATAATAATCATCAGGACGACACTACTGATGTATAAGAGTAACTCTAAATGGTTCATGTCTTATCCAGTAGAAATCATTTTAACGGCGTCGACTACTATTACGGCTCCGGCCACGAGCCATACCACCCAGCACATTTAATACAGCAACTTTGCTCATGCTACCAGAAGCATGTGCATGACAAATGGCGGCAGCTAAGGCATCCGCAGCATCCGCTTGTGGGCGAATTGAGAGGTTTAATAGTTTCATTACCATCATTTGTACCTGTTCCTTGTCCGCAGCACCATAACCGACAACAGACTGTTTGATCTGTCTAGCCGTATATTCTGCAACTTGTAAGTCAAGATTAACCAAAGCTGCAATAGCGGCACCTCGTGCTTGACCGAGTTTCAGAGCAGAGTCCGGATTTTGTGCCATGAATACTTGTTCGACGGCGGCTTCTGTTGGTCCATGAAATTTCACAATCCGCTCAATGCCTGCAAAGATACGTTTCAAGCGTTCAGGCATATCCTGGCTTTCTGTACGAATAGTACCGGCATCAATAAAGCGTAATTTATTTCCTTCTTTTTCAATGATTCCATAACCTGTTAAACGTGAACCGGGATCAATACCGATAATTAATGACATACTGGGACTTTAAAAAAGGAATAATGCCCTTATTGTTACATAAGCGTATTAAAAAAGCTTGAAGGTGATGCATTACCTGAAGGCTACACACTTTATTTTGTTGAGATTAGATTAATTTTCATGAAATTATTTCTTACTGTTTTTGCTGTCTTGGTCTTGGAAATACTCGTCTGGATCGGAGTGGGTGACCTCGTTGGCAGTATGTGGTATGTATTTTTCTGGTTTATTGCTGCCTTTTTTATCGGTATGAATCTTATCCGGAAATACTCTGCCGGTGTAATGCCACAGATGCAACAAATGCAGATGGGGCAAATGAGTGCAGATTCGTCATTGACTAATAATCTTCCAAAAATTATGGCCGGGTTTTTACTGCTTGTTCCAGGCCTCATTACAGATGTGCTCGCAGTGCTGATTTTGATTCCAGCTGTACAGAGAGTTTTCCGTGATGCACTCATGAAAATTATGGCTAAACGTCAACAGGCCATGCTTGAAAAAATGATGGGTGGAATGATGGGTGGTAATATGCAGAATATGGGCGGTAGCGGACAGAATCCATTTGCTGACATGATGCGACAGATGCAGGATATGCAGAACCAACAGGGTGGAAAAGGAGGGCGTGACTCTACCATTATTGATGGCGAGGCACGTGAAGTAACACCTGATGCTAAAAAAATAGAATTGAAAGACGTTAAACAAAAATGATTTATCGATAAATTTATAAGCCGGATCTAATGATCCGGTTTTTTAATGAAATTATTTTAACCTTCATCCTCTATCTCACTTATTACATCATTTTCTGGTTTTTCATCTTTATATTCAGGTTGATCATCAGCTGATGGCGCAACGCAGTTATAGGTACGAGGGCGAAGTGCGGTCTGTGAATTTTCGGAATTTTTATACTTTTGGCTCCGGTTTGCCCGTTCACGAAAGCCACCTTTACTGATTAGCTGGACCATATCTGGGGTCTCCTTTGGCAAAATGGCAGTTTAACAAAATATCATGCCAACATTAAAATAGTGTAGTTCTCATCAAGAGTAAAATTACTGAATATTTTTATCATACGTTATTGCTGCTATCGTACTGTCGATTTAAATGCCATTGCCTAGAATTTATGCATTGTAATTGCAATTTCTTTACCATAAGATAATAGTTGTAATACCTATTGTACTCAGCAGTTGTGTAAAACTCACAATAACAAAAACGATAAAATAGGAGGATACCTATGTTGTACCAATATCATTGTGCATGTTGCAATAAAGTGGTCTCATCAACAGAAAAAGAATGCCCTGCTTGCGGCTCTCACTCCATTCGGAGTCCTTTCGGGTTCTGGATGTTTTGTATCACTGCATGCCTGGCAGTAGTCATGACGATTACAGTAGTTCAGGTATATTTTCAGGACCATCAGGATGTGCCTGTACAAACAACCTTGCTAGATGTACTCAACCATGACCGGACACCAGCTCATACTTGGCCTAAGCCTCAGTAGGGTTATCATAAATTTTTAGAGGTGAGGAGATTTTGCGCTAAAGGATGGGCAATTAAGCAAAATTTTTACAGCTTGTATGGGCATGACCTATAAAAAAGCCAATTGATTTCAAATCAATTGGCTTCTTGTCTGATAACTTAGTAAATTTTAAAGACCAGCAGAGGCTTTAAGTGCTTCTACTTTGTCTGTTTTTTCCCAGGTAAATGCAGTATCTGAGCCTTCACGACCAAAATGACCATAAGCAGCTGTCTGCTTGTACATTGGTTGAATCAGATTCAGCATACGGGTAATGCCATAAGGACGAAGGTCAAAGTGCTCACGTACGAGCTGAATGATCAGCTCTTCTGAAACCTTGGCAGTATTAAATGTATTGATTGAAATAGAGGTTGGCTCTGCAACACCAATAGCATAAGACACCTGAATTTCGCACTTTTCAGCAAGACCTGCAGCCACAATATTTTTAGCTACATAACGTCCTGCATAAGCAGCAGAGCGGTCAACCTTTGAAGGATCTTTACCGGAGAAAGCACCACCGCCATGACGGGCCATACCGCCATAAGTATCAACAATAATTTTGCGACCTGTTAAACCACAGTCCCCTACTGGACCACCAATCACGAACATACCGGTCGGATTAATGTGGAATTTGGTTGCTACATGGAACATTTCTGCAGGAATCACCGGTTTGATAATTTCTTCAAGTACTGCTTCTTTTAGCTGTGCCTGAGTAATTTCCGGATCATGCTGGGTGGAAAGAACTACCGCGTCTAAACGCACCGGACGGCCATTTTCATAGGCAAAGGTGACCTGGCTTTTTGCATCTGGACGTAACCATGGCAGAGCACCAGAACGACGTAATTCTGCCTGTCGTTCCATCAGACGGTGAGCATAAGAAATAGGTGCTGGCATCAGCACGTCAGTTTCACGACTGGCATAACCAAACATTAAACCTTGGTCACCTGCTCCCTGATCTTCAGGTTTCTGGCGATCAACCCCCTGAGCAATTTCAGGAGACTGCTTGCCAATCATATTAATGACAGCACAGGTTGAACCATCAAAACCTAAATCAGAATGATGATAACCAATTCCATTGACGGTCTGGCGAACGATCGCTTCAACGTCAACGTTGGCAGTTGTTGTGATTTCGCCGGCAAGTACAACTGCACCCGTTTTTACTAACGTTTCACAAGCAACCCGCGCATATGGGTCTTCTTTTAAGATTGCATCCAAAATGGCATCACTGATCTGGTCAGCCATTTTATCCGGATGGCCTTCGCTTACAGATTCCGAAGTAAAAACAGCGTACTCGCGCATGAAAGTCCTATCGCAGTTATTTCAAAAGACGGAATATGTTACATCGACTTAGACGTTTGGACTAGCTGTAAATGATGAAAATCTCTTGTTTCAAGCTGAAATAGCTGCAACTTCCACCAGCTGTTCCAAGAAAACAGCAAATATTCATCATTATATAATTTAGTGATGAATATTGCATTTTTCTTCATAAGCAAGAATGTTTGTACTTTATATCCTGTTTATATCTGACTTTTAGTGCCTTATACGTATGATAAAAGGGCATTTGCAGAATACTTAACAAGAAATGCCGTCTTCACCCTTTACCCTCAACCGTTTTTTTAAGACAATATGCACTATCGCATAATTCTCTATTCATTTTCTTTTTCTGACGAATTTATTGGAATCTGACCTATGACAACCCCCCTTAATGAACGCCGTATTGCAAATGCAATTCGTGTACTCGCCATGGATGCAGTGCAAAAAGCAAATTCTGGACATCCAGGCGCGCCAATGGGGATGGCAGATATCGCTGAAGTGGTTTGGCGTGATTTCTTGAGCCACAACCCGACCAACCCGCAGTGGGCCAACCGTGACCGCTTTGTCCTTTCAAATGGTCATGGCTCAATGCTGCAATATGCTCTTCTGCATTTGACAGGTTATGACCTTTCAATCGAAGATCTAAAAAACTTCCGTCAGTTGCATTCAAAAACTCCGGGCCATCCAGAGTTAGGCTATACACCAGGTGTTGAAACAACTACTGGGCCTCTAGGTCAGGGTATTGCAAATGCAGTAGGCTTCGCACTTGCTGAAAAAACATTGGCTGCACAGTTCAATAAAGATGATATTAAGGTAGTTGACCATTATACCTACTGTTTCCTAGGTGATGGCTGTCTGATGGAAGGCATTTCGCATGAAGTCTGTTCACTGGCTGGAACTTTAGGTCTGGGTAAACTGATTGCCTATTACGATGACAACGGCATTTCAATTGATGGTGAAGTTGAAGGCTGGTTCAGTGATGATACACAAAAACGCTTTGAAGCATATGGCTGGCAGGTGTTACGTGTAGACGGTCATGATACTGAAGCTATTCGTCAGGCAACGATTGAAGCTAAAGCTGAAACTCAGAAACCAACTTTAGTTATCTGTAAAACGATTATCGGATTAGGTTCGCCGAATAAACAGGGTAAAGAAGACTGTCATGGCGCTCCGTTGGGACTGGATGAAATCACACTCTCCCGTACGACTATGGCATGGACCGATACAGACTTTATTATTGCTGAAGATGTCTATAAAGCTTGGGATGCTAAAGTAAAAGGTCAACAGGCTGAAGCTGAATGGAATGAGGTTTTTGCCCAGTATCAGGCAAAATATCCAACCGAAGCTGCTGAATTGTTACGCCGTCTAAATGGTGACTTGCCTGAAGAATTTGTTGCCAAAGCAGATGCCTTTATTGCGGAAGTTAACAGCAAAGAGGAAACCATCGCTTCACGTAAAGCGAGCCAGAACACACTTCAGGCATTTGGTCCGTTGTTACCAGAACTGTTAGGTGGCTCTGCTGACCTTGCCGGGTCAAATCTGACCTTATGGAAAGGCTGTGAAGGTATACAGACTAATCCGGCCGGTAATTATGTGTACTATGGTGTACGTGAATTCGGTATGACTGCAATTGCCAATGGTGTAGCACTGCATGGCGGTTTTATTCCTTACGTGGCGACCTTCCTCATGTTCATGGAATATGCACGTAACGCCGTACGTATGTCTGCACTCATGAAGCAACGTGTCATTCATGTTTATACGCATGACTCAATCGGTCTGGGGGAAGATGGTCCGACGCATCAGCCAATCGAACAGATTGCTTCGTTACGTTCTACGCCAAACCTGAATACCTGGCGTCCAGCAGACACTGTTGAAGCTGCAGTTTCCTGGAAATCTGCTCTACTACGTAAAGATGGTCCATCTGCCTTGATTTTCTCCCGTCAAAATCTGCCATTCCAGCAACGTACTGAAGAACAGATTCAGAATGTAGTCAAAGGTGGTTATGTTCTGGCAAAAGAAAAAGGCGAGCTAAAAGCAATTATTATTGCTACAGGCTCAGAGGTATCCCTGGCAATGGAAGCATACGCACAGCTTGAAGGTGTACGTGTAGTGTCTATGCCATGTGCCGAAGAATTCATGAAACAGGAAGCGGTATACCGTGAATCTGTCCTGCCTGCCCATATTCGTGCCCGTGTTGCAGTAGAAGCAGCACATGTGGATTACTGGTGGAAGTTTGTCGGTCTGGACGGTAAAGTAATTGGTATGACCACCTATGGTGAGTCCGCGCCTGCTAAAGACCTGTTTAAGTACTTTGGTATTACTACTGAAGCTGTTGTAGCTGCGGTAAATGAACTGACTGCCTGATTCTTTGGGTAAGATAAAAAAGCGCTCTAAATCAGGGCGCTTTTTTATTCTGGTTTTAAAAGTATGCCTGAGTAAATCCAGTATAACTTACGCATTACTACTTTATTTGGACTGTTTTCTATTTTAAAAATAAATTAAGTAGTTCAGATTATTTTAAAATATGACAGAGCAGCCATCTCAAGAAAAAAAGATTCCGCGACGAACAGCCCGGGTAAAATCAGATAGCTTTGATTATTCGCTCGACTTTAAAAAGATTAACTTTCGTCAGCATCCTGAGCTTTATGAAATTGGCCGTGGAGAGCAGGGTGTTTTACTGGTTGAGCCCTATAAATCCGAGATTTTGCCTCACTGGCGCTTTGCTGATATTGAAAAGGCTGAGCAGAGCAGTCAAAAAATTTATCAACTATTTCTGGACTATTTAAAGCAGCAAGATTTTGTTGGCGCAGATATGGCCCGAAAATTTTTACAGATGGGTTATACCCGTGCCCGGCGCTATGCAAATCATAAAGGGGGGAAAAAATATCAGGGGCCTGTGCCTAGTGACAAAAAAGGTCTTAGTGGCGCTCATGGCCGGCAGGCATTACCACGCGACACTGAGGATCCAATTAAAGCTGCGGCAGCACGTATTTTTAAAGAGAAATGGGATATGGCAAAACAGCATGAATTATATTTGAAGCTGAGACAAAAATTTATAGAAGACTATAAAAATTAATAGAAAAGACTGGTTCGAGATGAGTTAAAGAAAAAAATCTGGTGAACTACATTTAACCATCTTATTAGAATTGTAAAAACAAAAAATATACGAATTTTACTAACTCTTTGTTACTGTGAAGATTAAATTAAGTGAGCAGAAGAGTTATTTAAATTCTTCTTCATAATGATGATTTTTATACGTTCTATATATGAGACGGTACGTTTTAAGCATAAGACTGTAATTTATTTTTCAATCTCTACAATAATGTTTATTCTTCTAGTGAGTTATAAAAAATGAAATCTTTAAAAGTTTTTGGTTTAGGTCTGGCAGTTGCAGTTACAACTAGTTTAAGCATGGCTAAACCGGTGGATTATAAAATTGATCCAACACATACTGCTACAGTGTTTTCTTGGGACCATTTTGGTTTTTCTACACCGTATGCCAATTTTTCTGATATTCAGGGTACAATTAAGGTAGATAACGCAAAACCTGCCAACTCATCTGTAGATGTGACTATTCCTGTTTCCAGCCTGAATACGAATGTAAAAGCTTTAGATGAACACTTGGCTAAGGCTGAATGGTTTGATGTTGCAAAATATCCAACTATTACCTTTAAAAGTACTAAAGTCGAACCTAAAAAAGACAAGAAGCATTTTAAAATTACCGGTAACCTGACGGTAAAAGGAATTGCTAAACCAGTTGTACTAGATGCTGTGTTAAATAAGCAGGGCGAGCATCCAATGACCAAAGCTCAATCGATTGGTTTTAATGCTACGACTTCATTTAAGCGTTCTGATTTCGGAATTGCAAGCTATGTCCCGAATGTTGGTGATAAAATCACTGTACAAATTACGACTGAAGCTTCTGTAGCTCAGGCAACACCTAAAAAATAATAGATGTTTTCTATGCTGAAAAAGCGCCTAGTCGGGCGCTTTTTTATATTTTAAATTATAAAAAATCTTAAAATATAGATTGCCAGAAGAACTTATTTATTCACTGTTTGTTCAAGACCATTCAGGAAATTTTGAAGAACAAGTGCACACTGCTGTTCAAGCTCATTTGCATATTGCTCATGGTCAGCACGCAATTGGTTGATAGAGAGTTTCGCCTGCTTTAGCTCACAGGTATGTCCCACCAGCCAAGGCTCAAAAGAATCTCCGGCAACTTCAAGATGAAACTGTAGCGCCAGAATATTTTTGCCGAGGGAAAAAGCCTGATTTTTATATAAAGTAGAACTGGCAAGTAAAGTAGCACCAGCCGGTAAATCAAATGTATCGCCGTGCCAATGCAGAACAGGCGTATTTGCTAAAGGTGCTAATGGATTATCCTCTGTCTCATTTAAGAGCAGTGTACTCCAACCTATTTCTTTTTGCGGGCCTGCATAGACTTTAGCGTTCAAGGCATAGGCAATCAATTGTGCTCCTAAACATATACCGATAGTAGGCAGCTCGGATGCAAGCCGCTGCTTTAAAAGATCAATCTCGATCTGTAAAAACGGATATTCTTCAGTTTCATATACACCAATTGGGCCGCCAAGAATAATGGTTAGACCTGCATGTAAGAATGCCGGTTCAAGCACATCTACGCCAGCTTCAAAGTAACGTACACGATACCCCAGTTGATAAAAAAGATCTTCCAGTGATCCTAGATCTTCAAAGGCAACATGTTGAACAACGTAAATAGTTTTAGGAAATACAGATTGCTTTGACATTGTTTAAATTCGTATTCTCGGTTGGCAATATTCTAAGGCGAATTAGTGCTCAAGCAGAGCACTATTTTTAATGAATAATTGAAGAGGTCAAAAAAGTTATTTTACAGACTGATTTTTTATTTCAGTATTTAGAGTATGTTCATCTTTCAGATGGACACCTGAAAGTTGAAGCCGGGCTGATTTTTGCATAAGCGCTATTAAACGTTGAGCAGCTACATGCAGGGAGAGCCCTGCAGGGCGGATATTGGAAATACAGTTTCGGGCAGAATCCTGACAGCCAGTTTTAGCTTGCCAGGTATAATAAACGCCCATACTGTCGGGGGAACTTAAACCTGGACGTTCACCAATAAGCATAATCAACATTCTGGCCTGAAGCGTTTGTGCAATTTCGTCCCCTAGAGCAACCCGACTGCCTGTAGCCAGAATGACCGGTGCAAGCGACCAGCCTTGCTGTTGCACTTCCTGCTGCATTAACTGTATAAAAGGTATGGCATTTTCTTCAATTGCCAAAGCGGACAAACCATCGCCTGCGACAATAACTACATCGAATGTTTGAGCTGACTTTGTTACATATTCTCTGACTAATGTCCGCGATTCATCAGACAGTACCCGGCCAAGATCAGGATGTTTTAAGTAAAGCTCTTTATTGCTGGCTTGGCTTTGCACATGTATGTGTTCTAACTCTAACTGCTCAAGCTGTTGCTGAAGTTTGGGAATATTAAGCTGACACAACACGGCATCTTTAGCTTGTGCATGTGCTAGCTGGAATTTTAGAAGCTCATTTGTGGGGATACTACAACCTGCGCGTCCCAAGGCAATGCGGGCATCTGTAAAACGTTTGAGCTGTGCCCAGTCATTTTCATGCAAGGCAGCAGAATAGTGGGTGTCCGGATAAAGTTTCATCATTTCTCCTTATGATTTTAGAAGTCTGGAGAACTGTTCGGGCATTTGCTTTGCCCATTCAATCTGTTGGTGCTGCTGACGGAGAATTCCTTGCTGCTCCAGCCAGTGAGCGAACTCTGGTGCTGGCTGTAATCCTAAAAGCTGGCGAGCGTATAAAGCGTCATGAAAAGATGTAGTCTGGTAGTTCAGCATAACATCATCTGAACCCGGTATTCCCATAATAAAATTGATTCCTGCTGTGGCCAGTAAGGTCAGCAGGGTGTCCATATCATCCTGATCAGCATCAGCATGATTGGTATAACAAATATCACACCCCATAGGTAAACCCATGAGCTTGCCACAGAAATGGTCTTCCAGACCGGCACGGATAATCTGTTTGCCATTGTACAGATATTCTGGACCAATAAAGCCAACTACAGTATTTACTAAAAAAGGATTGAACTTGCGTGCAACCGCATAGGCCCGTGTTTCAATGGTCTGCTGGTCAACCCCGTGATGAGCATTACTGGACAAGGCACTTCCTTGACCAGTTTCAAAATACATGACATTTTGCCCTATTGTCCCACGCTTAAGGCTTAAGGCGGCTTCATAGCCTTCCTGTAACATGGCCAGTGAGATTCCGAAGCCTCGATTTGCAAGTTCAGTACCGGCAATCGACTGAAACATCAGATCAACCGGAACATTCTGGTTGGCCAGATGAATGCCTGAACTGACATGGGTCAATACACAGGACTGGGTTGGAATCTGATAATCCTGAATGATATGGTCCAATAGTTTTAAAAGCTCAGAAAGATTCTGTAAATTGTCAGTCGCAGGATTAATTCCAATGACTGCATCACCATTGCCGTACATGAGTCCATCCAAGATACTAGCTGAAATACCGAGCAGGTCATCTGTAGGATGGTTTGGTTGTAAACGGGTAGAAAGACGGCCCTTTAAGCCTACGGTATTACGAAAGCGGGTAATAATTTCACATTTGCTGGCTACTAGTATTAAATCCTGATTCCTCATGATTTTACTAACCGCTGCCACCATTTCTGGTATTAAACCCGGGCTTAGTGCCTGCAGTTTTTCAGTAGTTGCCTCTGCACTGAGCAGCCAGTTTCTAAAGTCACCTACGGTAAAATGTGCAATCGGGTAAAAAGACTGTGCATCATGTTCATCAATAATTAGCCGAGTTACTTCATCAGTTTCATAATTGACCAACACTTCATTTAAAAAATTTTTTAATGGAACTTCAGCGAGAGCCATTTGTGCAGCGACTCGCTCGGTTGCATTTTGCGCAGCGATTCCAGCCAGTTCGTCTCCCGAACGTAGCGGTGAAGCTTTAGCCATCAGAGTCTTTAGATCTGGAAAAATATAGTTCTGTTGAGCGATTGTGGTCTGATAACGCATAAGAATCTATCCCTTTTTAAAGTTCCTGTTCTGCCTTTCTGATATTTTCAAACTCTTCTTCAGGTGTTCCCTGTACCAGCCGATGGCGGCTATAAACCAGAAAATAGACAATAAAAGCTATATAAATTCCTGCTGCTATAAACCAGACTTTTGGATCAACCAGAAAACCTGCAATGACTGCAATTAAGGCCAGTATCAAAGCAATACCTGATGTCACTATTCCACCTGGAGTCTTATAAGGCCGATCCATATCTGGACGAGATAGACGCAGTTTGATGTGTGAAAGCATCATCAGAACATAAGAAATAGTCGCACCAAAAACAGCCATAAGAATCAGCAAATCACCTTCACCAGTAAGGGACAGGGCAAAGCCAATAATTCCAGGAATGATAATTGCCAGATAGGGAGCTTTATTTTTATTGGTTAAAGAGAGAGATGTTGGCAGATAACCGGCACGGGACAACGCAAAAATCTGACGAGAATAGGCATAAATGATAGAGAAAAAACTCGCAATCAGACCTGCCAGTCCAACAAAGTTGACAAAACCTGCAAGCCGGGTATGTTCACCATATACGGCAACCAGGGCATCCACCAAGGGAGCTCCAGAGTCTTTTAACTGGTTTGCTCCAGCTGCGCCAGCACCTAAAAACAAAATAAGCAGGGCAAATGCTGCCAGTATCAGCATTGAACCAATCAGACCACGGGGTAAGGAGCGGGTTGGGTCTTTGGCTTCTTCAGCAGCTAACGGTACACCTTCGACTGCCAGAAAGAACCAGATGGCATAAGGTACGGCAGCCCATATTCCTAAATAACCCATCGGTAAGAAAGCACTGGCACCGGCTTTGTCAGATACTGCAATATTAAACAGGTTTGCACTGTTAAAGTGCGGGATCATGGCTATAATAAAGACTAGCAATGCCACAGCAGCAATTGCGGTAATAACAAAAATAATTTTTAATGCCTCACCAGCACCTTTAAGGTGTATGCCCATAAAGACCAGATAACACACCAGATAAATGATCCAGCCACCCACACCAAACAATGATTCACAATATGCACCAATGAAACAGGCGATGGCTGCAGGTGCAATAGAGTATTCAATCAGAATAGCAGTACCGGTCAGATATCCGCCAAAAGGTCCGAATGCGGTACGGGCAAAACTGTAGCCTCCTCCGGCGGTAGGCAACATGGTGGCCATTTCTGACATAGAGAGACACATGCACAGATACATGACTGCCACTACTACTGTCGCAATAAACATACCGCCCCAGCCACCTTGTGCGAGGCCAAAATTCCATCCGGCGAAATCTCCTGAAATCACATAGGCAACACCTAAGCCGACCAGCAGCAGCCAGCCGACTGCACCTTGTTTAAGTTGCCGTTTGGCAAAGTATTCTTCTTGGGTGGGCAGGGTAGAAGAAGCAGTTGCATCGACAATCTTTGGATTGTTCATAATGTACTCCATTTTTTATTATGTTTGATCTGGTCATAAAAGCAATTTTAGTACCAAGATCTAAAGCAGGCTTCCAAGCCTGATATACCATTCTGTTTGAGTAGCAGTTTTATTATTTTGCTAGATTTATAAATTAGTAAAAGTTCAATATGGGAAAAGATTTACGGCTACCTGAGGTAGCCGTAAATAAAATAAATCAATTTGGAATTCCTAGAAGAAGCCAGCTGGTTTGGTTGAGTAGCTTACCAGCAAGTTCTTGGTTTGCTGGTAATGATCAAGCATCATTTTATGATTTTCACGGCCAATTCCTGATTTCTTGTATCCGCCGAAGGCAGCATGAGCAGGGTAGATGTGATAGCAGTTAGTCCAGACACGACCTGCTTCAATCGCACGGCCAGCACGGTAGGAAGTATGGGCTGAACGTGACCAGACACCTGCACCTAGACCATAGATTGTGTCGTTGGCAATTTTAATGGCTTCATCAAAGTCTTTAAAAGTAGTTACCGACAGCACAGGACCAAAAATTTCTTCCTGGAAAATTTTCATGCTGTTATCACCCTTGAAGATCGTTGGTTCAATATAGAAGCCTTGACCCACCTCATTACGCTGTCCACCACCTACCAGTACCTGAGCACCTTCTTCGCGTCCGGTAGCAATACATCCTAAAATTTTATCCTGCTGCTCTTGAGAGGCCTGCGCACCAATCATGGTGTCAGTATCTAGCGGGTGGCCTGTCTTAATGCGTTTAACACGTTCTACGGCCATTTCCAAGAACTGGTCAGCAATTGACTCCTGAATCAGGGCACGTGACGGACAAGTACAGATTTCGCCCTGATTCAGCGCGAACATGGTGAAGCCTTCTAAAGCTTTTTCCAGATAGTCATCTTGCTGATCCATAACGTCAGCAAAGAACAGGTTTGGTGACTTACCGCCAAGCTCCAGCGTAACCGGAATAATATTTTCGGTTGCATATTGCATAATCATCTGGCCCACTTGGGTTGAGCCAGTGAAAGCAATTTTTGCAATACGCGGATTGGTTGCAAGCGGGCGTCCTACTTCAACACCATAACCATTTACAATGTTTAGAATACCTGCCGGCAACAGGTCCTGGATCAGTTCAGCCAGGACCAGAATACTGACTGGTGTCTGTTCAGCCGGTTTTAGTACGATACAGTTACCGGCTGCTAGCGCAGGTGCAATCTTCCATGCTGCCATCAGGATGGGAAAGTTCCATGGAATAATCTGGCCGACTACACCAAGCGGCTCATGAAAATGATAGGCAATAGTATCTTCATCAATTTCAGAAATTCCGCCTTCCTGAGCACGGATACAGCTGGCGAAATAACGGAAATGATCAATTGCCAGTGGAATGTCGGCTGCTAGGGTTTCACGGATAGGCTTGCCATTATCCCAGGTTTCTGCTACAGCGAGTTGTTCAAGGTTGGCTTCTAGGCGATCTGCAATTTTGAGAAGCAGGTTTGAGCGTGTTGTTGGTGACGAGCGATTCCATTGCTCTTTGGCCTTATGCGCGGCATCGAGAGCAAGTTCAATATCTTCAACAGAAGAGCGGGCAACTTTAGTAAAGACTTTGCCATCGACTGGCGAGATATTTTCGAAGTATTCTCCTTTTACCGGAGCTACCCATTCTCCCCCAATGAAGTTGTCATATTGAGCTTTGAACTGAACTTTTGAACCAGGTTGATTAGGATCGGCATAACGCATGTTTATCTTCCTTTGCTTATAATTTAATTTGTGTAGCTGCGAATTTTTATACCGCTTTGGTATAAGGCTACTTTCGCATACTATTTATTTAGCATATAAAAAATAAGGTTGGAGAAAGGTTGGAAAAAGTGACAATTTGCAAGGAATGTACAAATGTTTACAAAACAAGACCTGCAGCAACAACGTAGTACCATTGAAAAGCTTAGGCACAGTAGCAGTCTATCGCCTGGAAATGCCCAGAAGCTCAGTCAGAGTATACTTAGTTCCTGGCAGCGTTCGGCTACAGCCGAGATACCTAAAGGCCGGGTAGCTGCGCCCTTGCAAGATTTAAAATATATTCCAGGCTCTGCTAATCCCTTAAAGTTTGCGCTGGAACATTGTGCTGAAGATTTACGTCATGTAGCTGAACAGTCTGCCATGGTGATTGCGGTAGGGGACATCGGAAGTACAATTATCTGGTCAGCATCGAGTGGACAAATGCGTAATGCAGCAGAAAAAGTGCATTTCGTTGAAGGCGGGCAATGGCGTGAAGAACTTGTAGGAACCAACGCGCTGGCTTTAAGTTTAAAAACCCAGCAGTCTTCCTGTGTGTTCTCTAATGAGCACTATATGGAGTCTATTCATGACTGGGTCTGTTATGCAGCACCTGTGATTGATCCGTATTCCAGACAGGTTCTGGGAGTGATTGATTTATCAACAACCTGGGATCATCATAACAGTCTGGGGCTGCTGGCCGCAGAACGCTGCGCATCGATTATTCAAACTGCTTTGATTGAACATCAGAAACAGCGCTTGTATATTCGTGCCTTTGCTGTACCAAAAGTTATTTTTAATGGTAAAGGGCTGGTTCTTACACCACGGCAAATCGAGATTTTAGCCATTTTGGCTTTATGTCCTCAAGGCTTAAATCTGGATAATTTGCATCAGGCACTCTATGGTGAGCGCAAGATCAGCATGGGAACCTTAAAAGCAGAAATGTCACAATTACGTGATGTACTGGGGGGAATGCTGGGTTCGCGTCCTTATCGCTTGCTGGCGCAGGTTGAAGCAGATTTTTTGCAGGCTGAACAGGCACTCGACGCTGGTTATGTTGAAACAGCGATTCAGGCCTGTCGTGGAATTTTCCTAGCAAAGACCGAAAGCCCATTTTTATGTGCCTGGCGTGACTGTCTTGAATCACGTTTAAGTGAAGCAATTTTCCAGTCGAATCAGAGCGATGTACTGCTTAAGCATATTGCCCACGTCCCGGAAGCAATTGACGCCATTGAACGGCTGGCCGATCTCTTGCCTGCCGGCCATCCTGCCCATCAGTTAGTATTGAAATACCGGGAAATACAGCAATAAACTGTTAAAGTTCCTGTTCGTCTAACCAGTCAAACAATTGTCTGTAGACCTGCATACGTACAGGTTTTTGTGATAGCACCAGATCATGTAAGCCATTTTTTATAGTTTGAATGGTTACCTTACCCTGAATCTTTTGTGCATATTTTTTGATATCTCTGACATTCAGAATTACATCACTATTGAGTGCAGTCTTGTTCCAGCGTCTCGGATTCTTAGTCTGGTGAGAATGCATAACCAGTACAGGCACCCTGATTGTTATGCCCTGATGAATTTCTTTTTGTGCTTCAAAAATAGCGCGGATAAAACTTAATTCAACCTTTGGATAAGCCTGAGGTTTCCAGTTCAGATCAAAAACCCATTCACCATACCACTTTTGATGCAGACTCGGGACATACCAACGGTTTAAGCCACTTGGAAAGCGTAATTTAGGCAAATATTTAGCCACCTGACTCAGCGCCGGCAAACCAAATTTTTTCTCAATAGCTGACAGGTTAAAATCATAAAATGGACTGTTTAGCCACAGAGCCTTAATTAGAGGATGCTCTGGGTAATGAGCTGCATACAAAGTGCTGATCAGCCCGCCAGTTGAGTGACCTGCCAGCAGGACCATATCATGCTGTTCCTGCTGAATCTGTAGCAGTGCCTGAGTGATCTCAGCATCATATTCCTCTAGCTCTTTAACACGGTAGAGTTCCTGATGAGGCAAATATGATCGGCCATAGTTATGCAGATCAACAGCGTAAAAGTCAAAGCCATGCTGGTTAAATTGCTCTGCCATTTCAGTTTGGAAAAAATAGTCCAGAAAGCCATGAATATAAAGCACAGCCTTGCGGGTAGCTTGAGCGGCCTTTTTACGGACTAACGTCGCAATTACCGGGCCGGAGGTATGAGCTTGTACATGTAGGCGCAGCTGCTGGTAGCCTTCACCTAGCACGTCTGGTTGGTAGTTTATTGCTGTTTTTGGGGAAGTCATAAGAAAGATTATAAGGTGTTGTTATTTTCCTTATGCTTGATGAAATGAGCAATTTTGTCAATTCCTGAAACGACCTCAAAAATGTATAAGCTAAAAAAAGGAATATCAAAGTACTGATATTCCTTAAACGTACAGCAAGTCACTGATTGGAGGATTGACTTACATCGCCGCTTTAAACATTTCTACCACCTGTGCATGTGTTGCCTTACGTGGGTTGGTGAGCATACAGGCATCTTTTTGCGCATTTTCGGCCATAATAGCCAGATCAGCTTCTTTTACGTTCAGCTCATTTAAACCTGATGGAATACCAATTGAGGTAGAAAGTTCTCGAATTGCATCAATTGCAGCGTAAGCTGCTTCAGTCACTGTTAAGCCTTCAGTATTTACACCCATCAGTTCTGCAATTTTCCGGTAACGGTCTGGGCAGGAAATCAGGTTAAATTCGCACACATGTGGTAATAAAATGGCATTACATACGCCGTGCGGCAGGTTATAGAAACCACCTAACTGGTGTGCCATAGCATGTACATAGCCTAAAGATGCATTATTAAACGCCATACCAGCCAGATATTGCGCATAGCTCATGGCATCACGGGCTTCAATATTGTCACCATTGGCGACTGCCGGACGCAACCATTCGCTAATCATACTGATTGCTTTTTCAGCACAGGCATCTGTAATCGGATTTGCTGCAGTCGAGACATAAGCTTCTACGGCATGAGTCAGGGCATCCATACCTGTGGCAGCAGTCAAGCCGGCAGGTTTAGCCATCATTAATTTAGGGTCATCAATCGCAATCAGGGGAGTACAGCGCCAGTCAACTATTGCCATTTTAACGTGGGTATCTGTATTGGTAATGATACAGAAGCGGGTCATTTCAGATGCTGTGCCTGCCGTAGTATTGATTGCAATCAGTGGCGTCATTGGTACGGTACTTTTATCAATACCTTCATAATCACGGATATGACCGCCACCAGCAGTGACAAGCCCAATACCTTTTGCACAGTCATGTGAAGAACCGCCGCCTAGAGATACAATAAAGTCACAGCCATTTTCATTGTATGCTTCGACGCCTTTATGCACATTTATATCAGTCGGATTAGGTTCAGCACCTGGAAAAATGTGGCTTTCTACTCCAGCTTCGGTTAGGTAGCCGGCAATCGTATGCGCTACACCAAATTTGAATAAGCCTTCATCTGTCACGATTAAAGCTTTTTTTGCACCCAGATTTTGTGCTTTGCTACCAATTTCCTTTGCACAGCCTGGACCAAATAAAGATACACAAGGAATATAAAAACCGTTAGTTTGATCTGCAATATTTTTAAAAGCCATGAAGAGATTCCTTCTTCTATCATTGTTGTTTACAGGTGACCCTCACCTTAAGCATAGTATTAAAAAAATTAAGTGTTTTTTGCACCTACCAAATACCTACCATTTTTTGTCCAAGGTAAAAATTTAAAAATCAAATACTTGAATTTGTTGCATGACAGGCAGATTTAATTTTTAGTGAAAAGCCGGTAAGCTATGCACGCTCTTATGAAATGATCCGGGTTATGAAACAAGAAACTGCACTTAAACTGATGAAAGCGGGTGAAAATGTCTTTTTGACAGGTTCGGCAGGTGCAGGAAAAACCTATACGCTCAACCAGTACATTAACTACCTGAAAGCACGAAAAGTCCCGGTAGCAATTACTGCCTCAACCGGTATTGCCGCGACACATATGAATGGCATGACCATTCATACCTGGGCAGGCATCGGTATTAAAGATTTTTTAAGTGATGATGATCTAAAGCGCATGAAAGAGCGCAAATACCTCAAGGAGCATCTTGAAAATGCGCAGGTGCTGATTATTGACGAGATCTCCATGTTGCATGCGAAGCAGCTCAATCTCGTTAATCAGGTATTGAAATACTTCAAAGAATCTGACGCCGCATTTGGAGGTATTCAGGTGATTGCAGCAGGCGATTTTTTTCAGCTCCCCCCGGTTGGCAAAAATGATGAGCGTAATCGTGATAAATTCTGCTTTATGTCTGATGCCTGGGTAGAAGCCAAGTTCCGCGTCTGTTATCTGACCGAGCAGCATCGTCAGGACGACGAAGTCCTGAATCAGGTATTAAATGCAATACGTGCCCAGCGAATTCATCCGCAGCATATTCAGGCTTTAAAAAAGTCCCGACAGCATGATATTGGAGAAACCTTTACCCGTCTCTATACCCACAATATGGATGTAGACAGCTTAAACTACCAGCATCTGAATGCCATCGAAGGCGACGAACACCAGTTTGAAGCTGTATGTGACGGTAATGAAAAGCTGGTAGAGACTTTAAAATCATCAGTGCGCGCTCCCGAAAATCTCACTTTAAAAAAGCATGCCAAAGTGATGTTTGTAAAAAATAATTTTGATCTGGGCTATATTAATGGCAGTTTGGGTGAAGTGATCGGTTTTGAAGAAGATGATGAACATGGCCTGTTACCGAAAGTCAAGCTGACCGATGATACAACACTGCTTGTTGCCCCAGAAACCTGGTCAATTGAAAATGAAGCCGGAAAGGTTATTGCAAGTTTTCAGCAAATTCCTTTACGTCTGGCTTGGGCTATTACGATCCATAAAAGCCAAGGAATGACTTTAGAAGCCGCAGAAATTAATCTGAGCCATACTTTTGAAAAGGGTCAAGGTTATGTGGCATTGTCCCGGCTAAAATCACTGGAAGGCTTGAAACTGGTAGGATTTAATGACCAGGCTTTGGAACTGGACAGTTTAGCTATTAAAGCAGATCGCCGTTTTCAGGAACTTTCTCAAGAAGCCGAGACCCATTTTGCCGATACAGATTTAACAGCGCAGCATAAGGCTTTTATCCGGCATTGTGGTGGTACACTTAATGAAACCGAAATCCAGCGCAATGAGAAAAAAATTGCCAAAGCAGGAAATAAGCCGAATTATGGTTCTGCTACGCTTGATGAAACCAAGGCTTTATTTGAAGATGGTTATGATATTCAGGATATTGCACAGGAACGCGGTTTAACAGCAGCGACGGTGATCAATCATCTGGCACGCTTGCATAAAGAACAGGGACTCGATATTTCAGTTGCCCATCCGGGAGAGGAAGTGGTCGAGCAGGTACGCAAACTTTATAAACGTTTGCAAAAGAGCAAGCGCAGTGAAAACTTTAATGATGATGGTTCGATTAAATTACGTCCTATTGTTGAAGCGACCAGTCCACGTATGGGTTATGATCAGGTCCGTCTGGCCCTGCTTTTTATAGAATGAACCTGAAAAATTCAAAAGTTATTATATATAGAACCAGCAGGAAGCGTTATGCCACATGTTGTTGTTGAATATTCCGCAAATATAGAATAGTTAGACCGTCCCAAACTGCTTAAACGGATTAACCAGGTATTAATTGAAAGTAAACTGTTCCAGCCGAATGATATTAAGGCACGTCTTTATTGCAATGAAGATTTCCTGATTGGTGAAGGAGACAGTTCACAAGCATATATATATGTTGAATTTTCCCTGTTCAATGGCCGTACAAATGAACAGAAACAGCGGGTCCGAGAGGCTTTAATGCATGTGCTTACACAGCAGGACTATTATAAGACAGATAATGACCTGCAGATCCAGCTGTGTGTACAGTTATTAGAGATGGATAAAGAAAATTATCTTAAACAGATAGTAAACTGTTAAAAATATATGAATTAAATTGGCAATATGAAGATATTTAGCCGGAATTTCTATCTAGAAATCAATCAGCTGAAAATCAGCATATTGTAGTAGCATTTCACTATTGAGAGTGTGGATATAATCCATAAAGACCACATTAAAACTACCCACACTGGCAATTTTCTCATATGCCAGTTTGCCGGCAATAGCAAAATGCAAGTGGGCTGCCAGAGCTGCAATAGTGGGTGTAGTAACTGCACTATAAGCTGCAATCAGTGCGCCCAGCGCACAACCTGTGGCTGTAACCTTAGGTTGTAGATAGCTACCACCATTGACCTGTATGACCAGTCCAAGCTCGCGTGACAGAATAAAATCTGCTTCACCAGAAATGGCAATACACTCACTATGCACAAGCAGACATTGTGCCTGTCTGTAAACGGTATGACTGCTTATGGTACTGTCTACGCCTTTAGCCTCAACCTGCTTACCAGCGAGTGCGCTGATCTCAGAGGCATTACCCCGGATGACTGAGGGCTTAAATGCCAAGAGCTGATCAACCATACTACTGCGCCATTTTAAAACTGGTCCATAGCCTACAGGGTCCAGTACCCAAGGTGTACTTTTATGATCAACAGTTTGTGCTGAAATCAGCATGGCCTGCATCTGTTCAGTCGTCGGTGTGCCCAAATTAATACTCAAGGCTGATGTAACATTTGCAAAACTTTCTGCTTCAAAAGGGTTATCAATCATGGCTGGTGAAGCGCCCGCTGCCAGTAGAATATTCGCAGCATAATTGGTAGCGACACTATTAGTAATGCATTGTACCAAGGGTTGCTGTTCCTGTAATCGCGTCCATGCCTGTATAACCTGCTGGAGGAGTGTATTTTTTTGTTCAGTAAAGCTCATTTTTTACCTTGATGTAATCTTTAAATATGATGCGCTGATACCTAGCGGATAAAATAGTGGTCCTGATGTTTGCACTGACGACAGAACAGACTGACATATTCTGCTGTATCGTAATCTACATCAAGTTCATGAGAACCACAGTACATACAGCGTTTAGTTGAGTAAAATTCGAGACGTGGTGCAATTTTTTTCCAAGCCTTCCAGACTGGCTGAATAAAGATCTGATCATCATAACCCAAGAATTTAAACAGCAGGATATAGCTCATCTTGCTAAAGGGGATATTGGATGGGCGTGGTAAAGTACAGGTTTCCCATTTTTCCTGTAAGCCACGTTCCCGATACTGTTGTAGGGTTTTTTTCAGCAAGTTGGTATTAATAAAATTTTCATTGCGGGGTTGTAAGGCTTTATGCTTATGCAGGTATTCCAAGGCATTCTGGATCATATAATAAATCTGGCCCACTGCCAGAGAGTCCATTAAACGGTAGCAAAAGGTTGCAAAACCTTTATTACCCGAAATTTGTATTCCCCATGTACGGCAGTAGTGCTGCATAAAACAGACAATTTCCTGATAAAGTACCAGATATAAGGCTTCTTTCACTTCATCACTACTTTTAAATGGAATTCCCAAACTCAGATTATTTAAAAACCAGTACCGGAGTTGCTGGGTAATGCTGAATAAACTTGGCTCGGAATAACCATCAAGGCGTACATTAATATAATAGCTTTGTGCCTCATCACTAAATTCGCTGCATACCAGTACCTGATCTTTGACCAGCTGTTTAAGCAGACTGCTCTGAAAGAAGTAGTTAGGAGTAATAGGTTGGTATTTGATCAGATCCCAATGAATGTATTCATCATGAGGTACATTTTCTTGAATACGGTCGTCTAGCAAGCTCAATAAAAACAGTTTTTGCAAAAAATTAAGCTGATCTAAGCCAATTTCAGTAGTCTGTTTATTTTTATATTTACGTTGTTCCTGTAGTCGTGTTTCTTTTAGTATTTTTTTGCGTGACTTACCACAGCTTTCACAGTGACAGGTATGCTGCTGCTGTTTAAAAAGCCGGTGTTCACAGAAGCTGCACTCATGAAACTCTACAGGCTGTTCATGCTGCTCTGCTTCTACCCACCACATAGAGGCGCGGCATAACGGGCAAGGTGTACTTTCATCAAGCTGTTTATGCAGAACTGAATATAGGGTACTCATGCCGTGTTTTTTCCAAAAATCGATCGCCTGATGCTCGCACGAATTATATCAAGCCTGTCTGAAAAAGGTGCCGAAACTTGTAGAGATATTCTTTCAGGTCTTTTAATTCAAAGGTTGAAAGATATTTCTATAAATACGATATCAGTTATATATTCATTTACTCAAATACTGGACATTCAGGAATTGAAAAGCTTGAATCATGCCTTACATAAGTTGAATAGAGTATCTATATGTTTAAAGTTCAGCGTATGATAAAAGTATTGATAAAAATGATCTGATCCGATATACGGTCAAAAAAGGAATAGCTATGAATATTGCAGCACAACCTCCTGTTCAGGATACCCAGACGGTCTATCTGAAAGATTATCAAAAGCCTGCTTTTCTGGTTGAAAGTGTTCAGCTAGATATTCAGGTCTATGATGATTATACGCAGGTTGACTCAATTCTTGTGGTGCAACGCCAAACGGCAGGTGACCTGATACTTTTAGGCCGTGATCTGGAATTAAAATCGATTCAAATGAATGACCAACTGCTTTCAGCAGATGACTATCACCAAGATACTGAACAGCTGACTATTTCAAACGCACCAGATACGGTTACATTGCAGATCAGTGTAATTATTCATCCGGAAAGTAATACTCAGCTTGAGGGTCTTTATAAAGCCGGCAACCTCTTTGTAACCCAGAATGAACCAGAAGGTTTTCGCAAGATTACTTATTATCCCGACCGCCCAGATGTTTTATCTGTCTTTACTACACGGGTTGAAGCCGATAAAAAGTATCCGGTTCTACTGGCTAATGGCAACCTGCTTGAAACCGGAGAAGCAGGTGAAGAGCGTCATTACGCGATCTGGGAGGACCCGACCAAGAAACCAAGTTATTTATTTGCCTGCGTAATTGGTGATCTGGCAGTTCTGAAAGACCGTTATGTGACCTCGGAAGGACGAGATGTTGCACTTGAGATTTATGCTATAGAGAAAGATATTCCAAAGTGCCATATTGCGATGGAAGCATTGAAGCATTCTATGCGCTGGGATGAAGAGCATTACGGCCGTGCCTATGATCTCGATAACTATATGATTGTGGCGGTTAGCCAGTTCAATATGGGGGCTATGGAAAATAAAGGTTTGAATATTTTCAATACTTCCTGTGTACTGGCCGATGAAGAGTACACCACAGATGCTGCAATTATGCGGGTGCAATCTGTGATTGCCCATGAATATTTCCACAACTGGACAGGTAACCGGATTACCTGTCGTGACTGGTTTCAGCTCTGTTTGAAAGAAGGTTTAACTGTATTCCGTGACCAGTCTTTCTCTGAAGATTTACAGTCTGCTGCTGTACAGCGAATTGATGACGTGGCTGTACTGAAATCGCATCAGTTTCCTGAAGATGCGGGCCCATTGTCACATCCACCACGTCCAGACCATTTTGTGGAAATTAATAATTTTTATACTGCCACCGTATATGAAAAGGGGGCAGAAATTAACCGTATGATGGCAACCTTGCTGGGTAAAGAAAAATTCCGTCTGGGAACAGATGAGTACTTTAAACGTCATGATGGTCAAGCTGTTACTGTGGAAGACTGGATTGCAGCGCTAACTGCCGGTTCAGGTGTAGATCTGTCTGCATTTTTGACGTGGTATAACCAGCCCGGCACACCAACACTTGAGGTACAGGGTGAATATAACAGTATAACCCAAACCTACCGTTTAAACTTTAAGCAAAGTATAAAGCCGAACGTAAAATATCTGAACCTGAAATCAGTTCCAATTCCAGTCGCGTTGGCGCTTTTTAACCAGAAAACAGGGGAGCAGTACACACTGCAATCTCCGGATCTATTTGTAGATCAGGTAAAAGATGGGGTTTATCTGTTTGATCAGGATACAGCTTCGATTGAGATTAGCCATATTCCTGAAAAACCGGTTGTCTCATTGCTGCGAAATTTCTCTGCGCCAGTAAATTTGAAATTTGATTATTCCGATGCTGATCTGGCTTTTCTGATTCAGCATGAAACTAACGGCTTTAACCAGTGGCAAGCTACCCAGACCTTACTTGAGCGTATTTTGCTGGATAATCATCAGGTCGACATCTATATTGAGGCTATTCGCCATACTCTGCCAGATATGGTACAGAAAGATCCGTTACTTGCTTCGCGACTGCTCGATGTGCCGAGTGAAAACTATCTGGGTAGCCGTATAGATCATGATTATAATCCGGTCATTATTCAGGAGCGCCGTGAAGCCTTACTGAATGAACTGGCCCGTGAATTGGGTTCATTCTGGCAAGAGACATATCAGGCACTTAATCCTGATTTACAGCAGGACTTTTCTCAAGCTATGGGAGAGCGTGCACTAAAAAATATCATGTTGATGATGATGGCTCGTCAAGGTGACGAGCTGGCATTTGCATGGGCAGGTGAGCAGTATCAAAATACGCATAATATGTCTGAGCGTCTGGGCGCTTTACGTGTGTTGGTCTGGCATGATGCACCGCAGGCACAGGAAATACTTCAGGATTACTATAATCGATTTAAAGATGAAGCCTTGTCTTTGGATCAATGGTTTATGGTGCAGGCAGCTCATCCAAAAGCCACTGAAGAGACTTTACGTTATTTGACCTCCCATGCAGATTATGATTTAGGTACACCTAACCGGATCCGTTCGGTCAGCGGCGGTCTAAATGCAAATCCGGTCAATACCTGGAGTTTTGGTGTAGATTATCTAGTAGACCTCGCAGCTTATTTAGATGAGAAAAATCCGATTGTAGGCTCTCGTCTGCTTCAGTCGTTGTCACGGTGGTATACACTGGCTGAGCCGCAACGTACTCAGGTTCAGGCTACTTTACAGCAGCTTAAGGGACGGGTTAAATCTAAAAACGTATCTGAAACTTTAAGCAGCATGCTTAATATATAAAGTGGATTATGTGTAATTATGATGCTCCGGATGTGTTGCACTGCCGGAGCATCATTTTATAGTAAATATAAATAATATAGCCTTAGCAAGATTTTAGAAAAAATTATTATAATTTAAGATATTACTGTTTAACAATCATCACTTGCGTTTCAGTATTGGTGAGAACTTCTTGCGCTACACTGCCGAGCATATATTTTTGTAGTCCCTTATGTCCATGAGAACCCATTACAATCAGATCAGCTTTTACTTCTGCGGCTATTTTAAGTATGCCAACTGACGGTATTTCACCCATAACAACACGCGTATCGGCCTTTACATTCTGTTCAATACATAATTGATTTACTTCATCTAGTAGCTTTTCTGCCTCGGCCTTAGCGGCCAGATAGTAATCTTTTAAATTAGGTAAGGCACTATAAAAATCAATTCCTTTGAAAGGGTCAACCGCAACAATACTGATAATTGAAAGCTGACATTGAAATGTTTTAGCAAGTGTAATCGCATGCTTTACTGCTGCCATAGAGACTGAAGAACCATCAATAGGTGCTAAAATATTTTGATATATCATAATATTATGTCCTTTTATAAAGTGAAAAGTTTGGCTTATCGTTTTGTTTATTATATTAAATCGCTGACAACAAGAATATTAGGAAATTATAACTACTTAATTTGGAAAAAGTTAATTCACTACTCTGTGATAAAAAATATACACTTTAATTTTTAAGGTTCTTTAATTTTAAAGATTGTATTTTTATATCTTTGAGGCTAAAAAATAGCCATACTCTCTCCTAAAAATTATAAAAGCTTGATACATTATTTTACCATTTGTTAAAATATTGGTTACAAATAAGTGTATGTAAAATTAAAAGATTATGAATATTTTAAAGTTTATCAAGAGTTTCAATACAATCAATGCCTATCTCGTAGCTGCAATTATTTTACTCATAATATTGGTAGTCAATTTTTATTTTATACATCCTTCTTGACTATGAATTAGCTGAAAAGATAGTTAACCTTTGGTACAAAACAAGGTTATCTATCTTTTAGTTATTAATTAAATTACACAATATATTTAGAATACATAAACGCTATACTCTTCACTTAAACTTTCAATAGCATCAAACAAGAATTGCTTTAATGGATTTTTAGAACCATGTAGTTACGCTAGGTACACTTCATAGCATTCAATACGTTAAACCTAAATTTTTTATTACCTTTAAACATAGTAACTTTATTTCATGTTCTGAAATAAAAAGGACTACTATGAGCCGTAACTTGCGTATAGCTAAAAATATCTATTTAAGTGTAAGTAAAGAAAAGGGATTCTCTTTTGATCCATTGGGAGATCTGAATGCACTTTTATTGAAACTACTAGAAAAAGACAAAAAGTTATTTATCAAATTACCAATAAATTATGAAGACCTGAGCAAAATGGAACTTATATCATCTAATAGCTTGGGAAAAACTGATTTTAGCTGTATTCCTGACCGTTTAGATAGCCAAGAGTTTGTAATATGGCTAGCGAAATTAATTGAAGTGATTAAATCCAGTCCTTTAGATCAAAATCTGAAATCTAAGAAAAAGTATGATCATGCAGAGGCAATCCTTAATCATTTCTCCCCAGGTAATAAAGTAAAATAAAATCAGAGCAAAGAAAAATTTTTTATCAAAGGAGTAAAAAGAAAATTTAAAATAATTTGAGCAATATTTTAATGCTCTTAATAAAGGAGATATTATCTTTAATAAAAGCAAAATAGATTTTTTAAAATAAAAAGTAATTTATTTTTAGATAGACATATATATTTACAATATGACAGTAAGAATTAATAAAGACTAATTTAAATATTTTTTTAGATTAAGTTTAAGAAATAGAGATATTTATAAAAATTATGAAAAAATTAAGGTGGTAAATAAGCAAATATAAGAATCTTTATAAGATAATTGAAATATATTGTCACTTTTTGTTATTGATTATGAGAAAGTAGTGCTGTATAAAAAATATACCACTTCAAAGAAAAAGGTGGACTATGGACGCTTTAGAATTATTATTAACTTCTTCATCTGCCTTTCTGCTTATGATCGTTATATATGCGTTTGGTCAGATGTTTAATTAGCAGTATTTTAGAGAAAAAAGCATCTTCGGATGCTTTTTTATAGCAGCCTCATAACAAAACTAATTGTTATATTCTGCAATTCTTTGAAAAAAGGCATTTATCCTTTAGGATAAAACTTATTATTTATATTCTTATAAATTTGAAATATAAGGAGAATGCCTAAATGTCTTATAAATATGAGTATGCCGGTTTTTGGGTCAGATTTGGCGCCACTATTATAGATGCTCTAATTATGTTTTTAGCCATTATTCCAGCTGCATGGATTTTCTATGCAGGGGATTTTGATTTGATCTTTGCTACCGGGTTAAGTGATCAGCCACAAAACTTATATTTTGACATACTCATGAATTATATTTTTCCTATATTCTATAGTGTACTGTTCTGGCTATTTGCTGCGGCTACGCCTGGCAAAATGTTAATGCGCTTAAAGGTTCTAGATGAAAAAACGGGAAATAAACTCACTTTAGGACAAAGTATATTACGCTATATTGGTTATATACCCGCTACTCTGGTTTTTCTTATTGGTCTGATCTGGATAGCTTTTGATCCTAAAAAGCAGGGATGGCATGATAAAGTGGCCAAAAGTGTGGTAGTGCGTGAAATCTAAAATATTTTTAATGAGTAAATATGGGTGAATCCAGTATTTCTTTCTTATTTATTGCTAGCTATAGCCATAATCTCTGAAGTCATTGGTACTACATTTTTGGTTAAATCTAAGGGTTTTACCAAATTAGGCCCGACTTTTGCTATGGTATTGTTTTATATTTTATCCTTTTATCTGTTATCTCAAGTCACTAAAGTTATCCCTATCGGTATTGCTTATGCCATATGGGGTGGTGTCGGTATTGTATTGACTGCATTTATTGGCATATTCTTTTTCAAGCAGTCTTTAGACTCCGCCGCAATCATTGGTATTAGTATGATTATTGGCGGTGTACTGGTAATTAATCTTTTTTCTTCAAGTGTTGGTCATTAGTCTGCTGTGTACCGAGCTTTAGTAACTTTTATTTTGGTTTTAAATTTAAAGACCAACATAACGATTATACCAAAAGTCAGACCCCAAAATGCCGAGCCGATACCTAAAAACTGTACACTTGATGCACTAAATAAAAAGGTCATCAGGGCTGCTTCTCGTTCCTCTATCTCATGAAAAGCTAGAGCAATGTTGTGACCAATAGTACCAAACAGGGCTATACCGGCAAGCGCAGTAATAAATACCTGTGGAAATGACATCAGTAAACTAGTCAGTGTGGCTGCAAAAAGTCCTACCAGAATGTAAAAAAATCCACAGCTCATACCGGCAATATAGCGTTTTGCAGGATCAGGATGAACCTGATCATCCAGACTGATTGCTGCACTGATTGCTGCAATATTTACACTATAACAACCAAAAGGAGCGAGTAGTGTTTGTGACAGTCCTGTCCAGCCAATCAACTGATTAATATGCGGTTTATATCCATAGCTCTGTATCATGGCAATACCCGGCAGATATTGCGAAGCCATGTTGATAACAAAAAGAGGAAAGGCCAGTCCTAAAATCGCTGACCAGCTAAACTCAGGGGCCATCCATACGGGTTGAGCTAACGACCATTGTATGACCGGCGTATGAAACTCCATAAATAGGGGACAGACTGTTATACCACCGATTACAGTGAGCACAATACTATAGCGTGGCCATATGCGCTTGCTGAGTATATAAATCGCGAGAATAGAAACAATAAACCCCCAGTTAGTTTGCAGACTGGCAAAAAGTGCAATACCAAATTTGAGTAATACTCCAGCCAGCATAGCACTGGTCAGACTTTGAGGAATATAAGACAGGGCTTTTTTGAATACGCCTGAAAAACCCAAGATTGCGGTAAGTAGGCCACATATGAAAAAGGCACCAATTGCCTCGTAAAGGGTATATCCGCTACCTGTTGCAATGATCAGTGCCAAGCCTGCAGTTGACCAAGAGGTTGCTACCGGATATTTAAACTTCCATGAAAGGAAAAGACCGGATATACCAATTCCCAGACCTAACGCCCAGAACCATGAACTGATCTGTTCTGAAGTTGCACCTAAAATCTGAGCAGCCTGTATAACCAGAACTGCTGAAACACTAATGCCCACCAGAAAAGTAATGAAACCTGCAAAAATGGCAGGTATTGAAATGTCCTCAAGGATTTTCTGCATCATGACTTATTAATGTTTATATTAAATTGTTTAAAATGCAGACATCATACGCTCGTCAGATAAGTGCTTAAAGTATTTTTCACGTTTATTTATGATAAGAATCAACAATTATTCTCTATATGAGAAAGTGCTCAAGTTAAACTGCTAGTAGCAAGCTTGACTCCAAAACTGAAAAATAAAAGACCAACCAGAAACACGCTGACAGAACTAATTTTCGGGCTCTGCCTAAAAAAGCCTGAAAGTTTTCTACCTGAAAAAATGAGTAAGGTCAGATAACTCATGCTGGTCACCTGTAAAATAATAGCGAGGGTCATAAAACTGAGCGCAGGATGAGGATAATCAGGATCAATAAACTGAACAAAAAAAGAAAGAAAAAAGAGTATGGCTTTAGGATTGAGCAGGCTAACGGTTAAAGCTGTTCGAAAAGGGCGAATACGGTAAATAGTCTGTAACTCAGCTTCTACCTGGCGGTTATAAACTGCTTTACGCCAAGTACTGATACTCGCTTTAAGGAGTTTAAATCCCAGATAGGTTAAATATGAGGCTCCCAAAACTTTCACCACTGTAAACACCCACGGAAAAGCCAAAAGTAAGGAGGCTGCGCCGAGTACAGTGCAAAACATAAGAATAACATCCCCTACAAATACACCAAAAGCGCCCTGATAGCCGGCTTTAATACCGTAACGGGAAGCAATTGACATAACATATAAGGAGTTAGGACCGGGAAGAAGAATAATTAAGACCGTACCAATAATATAGGTGGTCAGATCAGCAATACCAAACACGGGCGATGCTCTGCAATAAAAAACCGCTTGAGGTTATTATAACCAAAAGCGGTCAGTAAAAATGCAGAGAAACAAGATTTAAGGCTTAATTTCAGCATCCATACCAAACATTTGGCGTAACTGGATACTGAGCTGATGACGTGCACTAATAAAGCCATCAATACCGCCTAGAAGCAGCTGATAAGCCATAAGGTCTTTGTCCAGTTCACTGGCAAAGCTCTCTGGGGTCTGTGCCGGGCGTTCAATCAGTTCGGCCTGTTTTGCTTGTTCAATACTTAGAGCTGTCTGAACTTCACGGTCGTTTTCTTCAAGCTGGCTCAGTAAAGAAGGGGCAATAGTAAGCAGGTCACATCCAGCAAGACCTAGCACTTGGTCAATACTGCGGAAACTGGCACCCATAACTTGTGTCTGTATCCCTTGCTGTTTGTAATAGTAATAGATTTTTTTCACAGACTGCACGCCGGGGTCACGCTCAGTTGGATAGCTTTCCACGCCTTCAGACTTTTTGTACCAGTCCAGAATCCGACCTACAAATGGTGAAATTAAAGTAACCTTGGCATCTGCACATGCCTGAGCCTGATGCAGGCCAAACAGCAGGGTCAGATTACAGTGAATACCTTCCGCTTCGAGTATTCTGGCAGCCTGTATCCCTTCCCAGGTTGAGGCAATCTTGATCAGTACCCGTTTTTTATCAATACCATACTGCTGATAAAGTTCAATCAGTTCATGAGCCTTTTTAACTGTAGCTTCTGTTCTAAATGACAAAGAAGCATCAACTTCCGTAGATACACGACCTTCTACTAGTTTTAAAATTTCAACGCCCAATTTAACTGTTAAAATATCAATCGTACGTTCAATCAGGGCATCTTCAGTAAAGTTTTCCTGCTTTGCCTGTTCAAAAGCAGATTGGATTAATGTCCTGTTTTCCGGCTGAGCTGCTGCTGCGGTGATTAACGAAGGATTGGTGGTAGCATCCAGAGGACGAAATTGGCGAATAGCTTCAAGGTCGCCCGTATCTGCCACGACGGTAGTCAAATTTTTTAATTGGTTTAATGCTGAATGTGTCATTGCTATCAAAGTCTAAAATTAAAATAGTTGTGAAATCAGTTATATCACAAAGCCTGACAGGCTAAAGTGAAAATTAATAATCAAAATATTTCTTATACATTTAAACGCTTTTCTCGAAGATGCTGGATTAAAAAACGTGCAGCTGCGCCCAGTTCAGTTTCCCGGCTCCAGACCAGATCGACATAATATTCAAATTTTGGGGTGAAATCGGCAATTTCCAGAATCTTTAAATCTTTGGCAAGCTGTGCATTCTTATTAAAAATTTCTAGGGGCAAAATTCCCCAACCCAAATTCCGGCTGATCATGGCACAGGCTGAGTAGTGATTATCGGTACGCCAGTATTGTTTTGAAAAAAGCAGTTCAGGTTTAATCAGATGATCACGACTCGCGACTACAATTTGTCTGCTTTTTAAAATATCCTCAAATGTTACCTGTTTAGAAGCAGCCAAGCGATGAGTATAGGCAGCTACGGGTACGATGACTTCACGCTTGAGTTCAATAAACTGTTCCCGACTATCCAGCTGTTCACGCTCAAACATAAGCGCCAGCTGGGCACTACGATTAATCAGCATCTGCAAAGCATCTTCTTGTGGTGCGGAAATAACATTAATTTGCAGTTCTGGAAACTGTTTTTCAACAATACTGACATAATCAGTCCAATTGGTATAAAGCAGCTCCGACACCACTATAATGGTTAAAGAGGACTCAAGGCCATTGCTTAATGCAAAGGCATGCTGTTTCCATTGATTAATCTCAACCAGTAGCTGTTCAGTTTTTTCATAGAGCACCCAAGCCTGAGAGGTAGGCACAGGCTCACGCCCATTACGTTTGAAGAGTTGAAGATTTAAATCAATTTCCAGATTTGCAATTGACATACTTACAGCCGAGGGGACTTTTCCCAACTTTCGCGCTGCTGCTGAAAAAGAACCTGTTTCAATCACTGTTTTAAAAATAGTGAGCTGGTCTTGATTTATATTCATCTATCAAAAAAAATGAAAGGAGCTAATTAGATTAGTCAATATTATGCACATAAAATAAACTTATCAATAAATTTGTAGGTGAAAGTCATGTTATTGTCCAAGCGCAGGCTGATCCATGCGCTGAGTTATGAAATTATTTTATTAATTATCATTGCGATTGCACTAAGTTTCCTATTTGAAGTACCAATGGAAGTGTCAGGTACACTTGGTGTGGTCATGGCAATTACTTCAGTGATCTGGAATATGATTTTTAATCATTTTTTTGAAAAATTTGAACACAGGCATCAGCTTAAAAGAACAGTTAAGGTGAGAATTTGTCATGCAGTTGGTTTTGAAGGTGGTTTAATGCTCGCGACTATTCCAATGGTGGCTTATGCTTTAAATATAGGCTTGGGCCAAGCTATTCTGCTGGACCTTGGTATGACATTATGTATATTGGTATATACTTTTATCTTCCAGTGGTTTTATGACCGCATCGAAATGCGGCTGGGATATGCACCAGATTATCGATAAGTCTCGGACAGGAAGGCCGCTGTTAAACAAATTTTTATCATGTTTTGATCTTAAAGTTAGAGATAATTAAAATTAAAGATCATTGTAAATATTATATAAAAGCCAGATTAAATGCCTTAGATAGAATAGGGTGGTAAGAAACCAGCTATTATGATTTTAAGACAAGGAACTACAAGAAAACCGCTTAATCATTAAGCGGCTTTCTTGTATTCATTCACAAAGCAGAAATTATTTTTCTACAATTGCTGTAACACCCTGTCCACCCGCTGCACAGATTGAAATCAGTACCCGGCCAGAACCTTTTTGATTAATCAGTTTTGCAGCAGTAGCCAAAATACGGCCGCCAGTCGCTGCAAATGGATGCCCTGCTGCCAGTGAGGAACCATTAACATTCAATTTAGAGCGATCAATTGACCCAAGTGGCGCTTCCAGTCCTAAACGCTCTTTACAGAAAGCTGGGTCTTCCCATGCTTTTAAGGTAGAAAGTACCTGGGAAGCAAAAGCTTCATGAATCTCATAATAATCAAAATCCTGAAGTTTCAGACCGGCACGTTCAAGCATACGTGGAACTGCATAAGCAGGTGCCATTAGCAGTCCCTCTTTCTTGTTAACAAAATCAACAGCAGCAGTTTCAGTAAAGGTCAAATAAGCCAATACTTCATGACCGTTAGCTTTTGCCCATTCTTCAGATGCCAGCAATACAACAGACGCACCATCAGTTAGGGGAGTCGAGTTGCCTGCGGTCATAGTAGCTGTCTCACCTTTACCAAAAACAGGTTTCAGTTTTGACAGTTTCTCGACAGATGAATCTGGACGAAGGTTCTGGTCACGTTCAATACCGAGAAAAGGAGTAATCAGGTCATCAAAAAAACCTGCTTCATAAGCTGCAGCCAGCTTATGATGGCTTGATGCAGCCAGTTCATCTTGTGCAGTACGAGAAATTCCCCATTCGAGCGCAGTAATCGCCTGATGTTCACCCATAGACAAGCCAGTACGTGGTTCACCATTTTTAGGCGCATCCAGTAGGTTTTTAACATTAATTTTAGTTAAGGCTTTTAGCCGGTCTTTTGCAGTTTTGGCAATATTGAGTTCGAGTAAGGCCTTACGCAAGCCATCCCCAAAAGCGATTGGCGCGTCGGAAGTGGTATCTACACCACCAGCAATACCTACATCAATCTGGCCCAAGGCAATTTTATTTGCAACCAAAAAGGCAGCCTGTAAACCAGTACCACATGCCTGCTGGATGTCGTAAGCAGGTGTTTCAGGTGCAAGTTGAGTATTAAGTACACATTCGCGTGTCATATTAAAGTCACGGCTATGTTTCAGAACAGCACCAGCAACGACTTCACCAATGCGCTGTCCCTGCAGATTAAAACGCTCAACAAGGCCATTTAATGCTGCGGTTAACATATCAGTATTGGATGCAGTAAAGTAAGGACCATTTGAACGTGCAAATGGAATACGATTACCACCAATAATTGCAACGCGGCGAACTGTGTTTTGACTCATGTTTTGATCCTGTTGAACAGAAGATGGATTAGACGAAGTAACTTTAGCTGCAGTAGAGACAGTTTTTTTGCTACGGCTAGAAGTGGATTTTACTGCTTTGGGAGATTCGGTCGTACTTTTAGCAGTACGTGATGCTGTTTTTGATGTATTTGACACGTTTTCCCGAGCAGAATTCTCGACCGCCTGATTTTCTTGAGTTGTTTTAGTCATAAGGCTTTTCCAAGCACGTTTACGATATTCTGATGTGTTACATTAACATATTATAGAATAGCCTGAATTGACTACAATGACATTGCATGGAGCTTTCAGGTCAAGACATCAAAACAGTAACTCAAGTATTATTTTGCTAGAATCCGGTGGACCCTTTGAAATATAACTGTTTGAGATTACTTCTAAAGTCAACAGAACTCCAGGTTCATTCAAATTAAATTGTATGAGAGATAATAAACATGACTGATCAATACCAGGTATTTGCAAAATCTCCAATTGGTAAATTTGTCATCAAGAATCTAGGTTTACCATCGCCAATCCAGCTGGACCGTTTTGAGTCAGCTGCGCCTGTTATTAAAGGAGCAGTACTTTTAGGTGCAGCACCCTCAAGCACATTGTCTGGTGAAATTGCACAGGTTTTAAACAATATCCATGCAAATAGCTATGCAGGTAATAATGCTGAACTACAGCAGGCAGCAGCCCAGACCGGCTTGAACCTCAGTGCTTTTAATGCTGGCGATAAAGAGTCCAAGTTTAAGGCAGTGGTATTTGATGCTTCCGGAATCCAGAACTCTGAGCAGTTAAATGAACTGTATAAATTTTTCAATCCGGTTGCCCGCCAGATTCAGACTTCTGGCAGAGTGATTGTAGTAGGCATTACACCTGAGCATGCCAAAACAGTAAAACAGGCAATTGCCCAGCGCGCATTAGAAGGCTTTATTAAGTCAGTTGGCAAAGAATTCAAAAAAGGTATTACCGCTCAAGTTGTATATGTAGATGAAGGCGCTGAAGCGAATATTGAATCTACTCTACGTTTCCTGCTTTCACCTCGTTCAGCTTATGTATCTGGTCAGGTAATCCGTGTATCTAAAGCTGAAGTGATAAATGTTAACTGGGCTAAACCTTTAGATGGCAAAGTGGCATTGGTAACTGGTGCCAGCCGTGGTATTGGCGAGGCGATTGCACAGGTACTGGCACGTGATGGTGCTCATGTGATTTGTCTTGATGTGCCACAGCAGCAAGCTGACCTTGAGCGGGTTGCAGCAAGTATTGGTGGTTCAGTTTTGGCACTGGATATTACCGCAGCTGATGCAGGTGAAAAAATTAAGACAGCTTCCGCAGAAAAAGGTGGTCTGGATATTATTGTGCATAATGCCGGTGTGACCCGTGACAAGACGCTGGCCAATATGAAGCCTGAACTTTGGGACATGGTACTAAATATCAACCTGTCTGCGGCAGAGCGTATTAATGACTATCTGCTGGAAAATGATGGCTTAAATAACAATGGCCGTATTGTATGCGTATCCTCCATATCAGGTATTGCGGGTAATCTGGGCCAAACTAACTATGCTGCCTCTAAAGCAGGCGTAATCGGTCTGGTTAAATTTACCGCACCACTGCTGAAAAATGGGATTACCATTAATGCAGTTGCCCCGGGTTTTATTGAAACTCAAATGACCGCAGCCATACCATTTGCAATCCGTGAAGCCGGACGCCGTATGAACTCTATGAGTCAAGGGGGGTTACCGGTAGATGTTGCTGAAACGATAGCATGGTTTGCCTCAACTGCATCTACAGGCCTAAATGGCAACGTTGTGCGTGTCTGTGGACAAAGCCTGTTAGGCGCGTAAATTTTTCATAAAAACTCTTTTCCACTAAAGGGAAGAGCAGTATAAAAGGAGAGGTGGATTTAAACCTCTCTGGCCCTCTTCCTGAGCAAGGGAGAGGGAATTTTATTTATAAAAAAGATATTGATGAAGGTTGAGTATGCACACACGTCATTTTAGCCAGTTACCTAAGCCTTATCTGGCTTATCCAAAAGTTATTCAGGGACTGATTTTTAAAAAGCCTAAAGCTGAGAAAGTATTGCCACAAGTTGAATATGTTGTGGACTCTCTTAAGATCGATCAGAAACATCTGAAAGCCTACAATGAAGTGTGCGGCTTTAAAAATAATGGAGAGGTTCCTGCAATTTATCTGGCAGTACTTTCACAAAGTCTGCAAATGCATATGATGACGCAGGAAGCTTTCCCGTTTGCAATTCTGGGGCTGGTACATATTCGCAATATGGTACGTCAAACCCGTAGCATCAATACCAGTGAAGAGCTGACGTTGTCTTGCAGGTTTGGTGAACTTAAACCCCATGATAAAGGTATACAATTCGACTTTATCACTACTGCTAAAGCTGGTAATCAGGTCGTGATGGAAGGGCTGACTACCTATCTGGTTCGCCAGAAAAGTACAGTAAAAGCGGCTGAAAAGGTAAAGGCTGAACAGGAACCCGAATATCAGTTGAAAGAAAAATGGGATATTTCTGAAAATACCGGACGCCGCTATGCTCTAGTCTCAGGAGACTTCAACCTGATCCATATTCATGCAGTTACAGCCAAGGCATTTGGTTTCAAGCAGGCAATAGCACATGGTATGTGGAGTAAGGCTCGGGCACTGGCAAGTCTTGAACTACCAGAAGCTTATGAAGCCGATGTGAATTTTAAATTACCTATGTATTTACCTTCCCGGGTAGAGCTTCTCTCTGCCGAGCAAGGCCAAGATACAGTATTCCTGATTTGTAATGCCAAATCGCATAAACCCCATGTTGCGGGTTGTATTAAAGCGTTGTAAGTTTTAAGCCTGAGTTTCATAACTCAGGCTTTTTTATAGTAAGTATTGAATTAAAATATTTAGATTAAAAATAAGAGTAATGATATGTCAGCCATTCAAGAATGGATTCTTCATGGACACCAGCATTATCAGGGTGAATGTCAATCTGAATTCAGAGATTTAGCAAAGCTGTTTAGCCGATTGCAGTCCAGCCGTTTAAATAGCGGAGGGGCTGGGTTAGCAGTTTATTTTAAAGGAAAAAAAGTTGTTGATATTTATACTGGCAAAAAATCTGCAACTGAAAACTGGCAAGCCGATACGCTGGCAGTATGCTATTCAACCGGAAAAGGCATATTGGCCACTTTGGCTCATATTCTAGTAAGTGAAGGTTTTCTGGACTATGACACACCCATTGGTCGATACTGGCCTGAATTTGCACAGCAAGGGAAAGATAAGCTGACGCTACGACATATATTGTCTCATCAAAGCGGTTTATATGATATCCGCAACCTGATTAATGATGCTGCAGAAATGCTTGAGTGGCAGCATATGTTAACTGTGTTCGAGCAGGCTAAACCGCGTTTTTCAGCAGGAGAGGGCGTTGCTTATCAGGCTTTAACCTTTGGCTGGCTGGTCGGTGGGCTACTTGAGAAAGTTACCGGTCAAACTTTATCTCAGTTAATGCAACAGTATCTGGTAGAACCACTTGGGTTAGATGGTGCATATTTTGGTCTTCCCTTGACTGAACTGGAGCGTGTAGCTCGTCCTTTTGCTGCCTCTAAACCAGTCTGGAAGGAACATAACAATCAAATATCAAAGAAAACAAAAAGAAAAACATCATTCAGTGAAAAGCTGTTTTACTGGAGTGGACAGAACCCTCAAGATTTCCAAGATGCTATGGTTCCTAAAGGAATGAAAAACTTTAGCTTCTTTAATGAGGCCGGCCTGCAGGCCTTGGTTCCCGCAGCCAATGGTGTGTTTGATGCGCATAGTCTGGCAAAAATTTATGCCATGCTGGCTAATCATGGACAGTGGAAAGGTAAGGTCTTGATTAAACCAGAAGTTTTTCAGGAGCTCAGCAGTATTCAGAGCTTTGCCCGCGACCGTGTTATGCCTGTACCCATGAACTGGCGTTTGGGCTATCATCGGATTTTTACGCTGGGTAAGGCCGCCCAACAAGGTTTTGGACACATGGGATATAACAGTTCAGCGGCCTGGTGTGATCCTGAGCGTAATTTGAGTTTTGCCTATACTCATAATTTCCAGATGGGTTCCATGACTGGAGATTACCGTTTGTGGGCACTTACTCAAGAAGCTTTACGCTGTGCAGATGGTGTACTTACTGGCAGGAAAGGATGGTTCTCTTGAATTAAAATAATATAAAAGGACATATATGGACATAGAGCTTTCAGATTTACAAACCAAAAAGCAGGCTTTATTAGATCTGTTAAAACATCTTAAAGCTAATGCTTATCAATTTATCAGTGTAACGCCAGAAACGCATTCACGGGTCTTAAGACATGCGGCGGTAGGAGAAACTTTAGCAGATATTTTTGGCTGGAATCGCTGGTTCTATGCAGCAGATCTCAAGGCACCTTTATTTGAACTATTGAAATATCATGATTTGCTTGAACAGCAGGAGCAACTGTTTCGCTGCAAATTTCGTGTTTCAAGTTTAAATGATGAGATTTTTATCCATAGCAGTTACCCTACAACTAGCCAGAATGCTGTTTTCTTAGGACCTGATACCTACCGTTTCAATTTGCATTTAGACTGTTTCCTAAAACAACAGCAATTCTCTGTGAGCAGTATTCTGGAAATGGGTTCGGGTACGGCAGCCACTGCGATTCTAACAACCAAAAAATTTAACCCTCAGCCAGAACTTACATTGGTAGACATTAATCCATACGCTCTATTATTAAGTGAACTTCATGCAGAATTCTCGGGCATTGAAAAGTTTCGTGCAGTAAATAGTCATTTATATCAGGAAATTCATGAGCAATATGATTTGATTATTGCCAATCCTCCTTACCTGGTAGACTCGGAGCGGCGTCAGTACCGGCATGGTGGCTATAAAATGGATGGTGCACAGCTGGCTTTTGATATTGTGCAGCAAGGAGTTACTCATCTTTACAGAAATGGACACTTGTTTTTATATACAGGGGTTGCCATCCGTAATGGTCAAAGCATATTACAGGAACGAATTGAAGAGTGGTTTAAAGGACAATCAAAATTTACATGGCACTGGCAGGAAATCGATCCGGACATTTTTGGTGAAGAACTCGAACAGCCATATTATTCAGGTGTGGAGCGAATTGCAGCCATTATTCTATGTGTTCACAAGATTGCCTGATAGTTTAAAAGCACAGAAATTTTAAATATACATAAATGTAAAAGCGTATCTGGTTTTAAAAATTATTTTCATATTCAAACGCAAAGTAGTGACTTATCGTTTTAAAAGCAATTGATGACATCGGCTCATTCACTAAGCTGCAAAAAAACAGTATGCTTATACAGGCAAAAAGGAGCATACATGTATCAAGTACTTGCGCGAAAATATCGTCCACGCAACTTTAATGAGCTGGTCGGGCAAAGCCATGTGTCACGGGCGCTGACCAATGCGTTAGAACGTGGCCGTCTGCATCATGCTTATTTATTTACAGGTACACGTGGCGTAGGCAAAACAACAATTGCGCGTATTTTAGCAAAGTGCTTAAACTGTGAAACCGGTGTTACTTCTACACCATGCGAAGTATGTGCTACCTGTAAAGCCGTCAATGAAGGCCGTTTCATTGATCTGATTGAAATTGATGCCGCTTCAAGAACCAAAGTTGAAGATACCCGCGAACTGCTCGACAATGTACCTTATGCACCGACTCAGGGACGCTTTAAGGTTTATCTGATCGATGAAGTGCATATGCTCTCTACTCACTCTTTTAATGCACTCCTGAAAACGCTCGAAGAGCCGCCAGAGCATGTAAAGTTTTTATTCGCTACCACAGATCCGCAGAAATTACCTATTACGGTTATTTCACGATGCCTGCAATTTACCTTGCGACCATTAGCAGTTGATGAGATTACTGAACATTTAACCCGAATTTTACAAAAAGAAGAGATTAATGCCGATAGTGACGCCATCTGGCAAATTGGTGAGTCTGCCCAAGGCTCCCTACGTGATGCATTGTCCCTGACAGATCAGGCTATTGCTTATGGTCAGGGTGAGGTACACCATCAGGATGTCAAAGAGATGCTGGGGCTCATTGACCGCACTATCATCTATGACCTGATCTTGGCCATTCATCAGAATAATCAGGCCCGGGTCAGCCAGCTTTTATTACAGTTTAGACATCAGGCACTGGATGTTTCACTTGTTCTGGATCAGTTGATTTCGACCTTACACGAATTGGCTCTATTACAATATTTGCCTGACCTAGGCCTTAAATACAGTGATGAGATTAACCGTAAAATTTTACAGCTCTCACGCCTGATTTCAGCGCAAGACCTGCAACTGTATTATCAAATTGCCTGTAAGGGGCGAGCTGACCTGCAACTGTCTGTTACGCAAGAGCAGGGCTTTGAAATGTGTATTTTACGGCTGTTAGCTTTTCGACCTTTGGCACCTGATGAAATATCAATAGACAATTCTAGACCGGCGGTTTCTGATAGTAGCTTTTCAGCATCGGCAGAAGTTAATACAGCACCTCGTTCGTCTGAACCACAGGTAACAGTTTTAGCAGAGAAACTTGAGCCTGAGACAAATTTTATTTCTGAAGAGTTATCATTCGCTGGAGCAGAGCCAGACACTGTGTCTAAAACTACGGCAGACTCTTCTAAACCTTTTGAGAAAAAACCGCTAAAATCAGCTGTTCCGGACAGTAATACTGAGGAAAGTTCAGCAGCAAATGAAATGCTGAGCTTTAATTTAAACTCGGCTGATGGGCTGGTCGGGTTTGATGAGGCAGGTTTAAATGTTCAGCCTAAACCGGTAGCGCCTTCTGCTGATCTTTTGGATACTAAATTTCTTGAGCCTGATGCTCTAGTCATTTCAGAACTGGCAATAAACACCCAATCCGATATACCAAAAGATCTTAGCCAGAGTGAAACAGCGCCTACCATATCTGCGGAAGATTTATTTGTTGAGTTACCTGTAGCCGAGTCCTTTAAAACCGGGGGAAAGATTGAGCAGGTATCTCATAGTTTTTCTGATGAAGAATTGTCTGATACTAAGCTGGAAAAAGCTGGTATTAGCGCTCAGCAATATGAAAACTCTGGTCACTTGATGCCTCAGGATATTCTAACACTAACACCTCAGCAGTTAGAGCATGAATGGACTGTAGACAAATGGGAATACTGGTTTAGGAATAGCGAGTTATCACCTGCCGTTCAAGAGCTGGCCCAGCATGGACTGATGACAGGCACGATTAATGGCCTGTCAGTTTTTCAAATTCCACAACAATATGAAGGAATGCTGTCTCAGCTCCAGCATGCTTTAGAGCAAGCCATGAAAGAGCAATGGCCTGATACACAGTTTCAAGTGGAATACAAAGAAATTGAGCAGATCACGCCATATATCATGCAAACGGTACGCAAGGAAAAAGCGTACCAGCGTGCAAAAGAATTACTACAGCAGGAGCCTGCAATTCAGAGTTTAATTCATCTTTTTGATGCCGAGCTGCAAAATATCCAGTTAAAATCATGATTGTTTTATAAACAATAAGTGGCTAGATCCTCCCGCATCTGTTGAGATATGGGAGTGCTTTTTCGTGTTTCACGATTTACAAGCACATGAACAAAGTGACCTTGTGCAGATGCTTGCTGCTGACCCTGTTTAAAAATCGCTAAACGATATGTTAAAGAAGATTGGCCAATCCGTTCAATTGCTACGCCAACCTCAATTATTTCAGGAAAAGACAGTTCCTGAAAAAAGCTGCAAGCAGAATCAACTACCAGCCCAATTACAGGGGATTGATGAATATTAAACCCTGCTTTCTGAATCAGCAGCGAATTAGCCGCCGTGTCAAAATAGCTATAATAGGTTACGTTATTGACGTGCCCGTATATATCATTATCTGCCCAGCGAGTCTGAATCGGCAAGAAAAATCTAAAATGCTTGCGTTCGGTAATTACAGGCTTATTCATGAATAAATGGCTCGGTATATATTGAGCGCATCTTCATAACCCAGCTCACGGGGGTTATTCTGTAATAGCCGGGTTTGTAATACTGCATCTTGTGCCAGCTGTTCTAAAGCCTGCTCAGGTATTGCGAGTGATTGCAAAGTCAAGGGTAAACCAGTGATGTCCAGATAATTTTGCATATGATCAATAAACAGATCACTGAGGCCTTCTACTGAGCCACTACTTTTAGGTTCAATATGTAACATCAATTCAGCATAGTGCTGCTTGGCATAAGTCAGGTTAAATTTTAAGACTTCAGTAAAAACCAGAGCATTGCTATGCCCATGTGAAATATGGAAGTGTCCACCAAGCGGATAAGCCAAGGCATGTACCGCACCCACTGGTGAGTTGGCAAAGGCCTGCCCGGCAAGCATTGAACCGACCAGCATATTCTGCCGGGCTTCCATATTTTGGCCATCTTCAAGTACCGGTCTTAAATTTGTATAAAGAATCTGGAGCGCTTTAACTGCGAGTAAATCCGCATAGAAATTTTTTTTAATTTTAGATGTATAGGCTTCGACAGCATGTACCATCGCATCAATACCGGTCGCTGCAGTAATATGACGCGGTAAATTTCGGGTGAAATTTGCATCGAGTATAGTAGTATCTGCAAAAAGCACAGGTGATACTATTCCACTTTTTGTTGTTTCCCCAGTGGTTACTATCGAAATAGGCGTGACTTCGGAGCCAGTACCAGCAGTGGTGGGAATTAAAATTAATTTCAGTCGTGCGCCTTGGACCTGATTTACACCATACATCTCCTGGAGCTTTTGCTGTTGTTCAGGATGCGCAAGCAGGGCAATAATCTTGGCAACGTCCATAGAGCTGCCGCCACCAAAGCCTAAAATAATGTCTGCTTTTTCTTCTCGGGCAAAACGGGCGGCTGCCAGGACTACGTCTTCTGGTGGATCAGCCTGTACATCAGCATAAATACTATATTCAAGTCCAATGCTATGTAAAATATCTAAAACAGGTTGATGAAGCTGCTGAGCCAGCATTCCCGGATCGGTAACCAATAACAGTTTTTTGGACTTCTGCTCTATCAAGATTTGCTTGAGTCTCTCAATTGAGCCTAGCCCAGCAATAATATTGGGAACGGTTTGAAACTGAAATTGACCCATACGTTTTCCTTAATTCTTTAAAAAATTGAACATTATTGTTTTGCAGTTCTATAGGATTCATCCTGTAAATAACTTAACATAAGACTCTTCAAAAGAAAGCTGTACTTGAGGTCGTTATGTCGTCCAAAGCGCCGTATAAGGTGTTGTGTGTCTGTTTAGGAAATATTTGCCGCTCTCCCACAGCGGAAATTGTCCTGAGGCATTATTGTGACGAGCATCAGTTAAATGTAATCGTTGATTCAGCTGGCACCAGTAATTATCATCCAGGTAAAGCACCTAACCAACGGAGTCAGAAGCATGCTAAAAAACGTGGTTATGATCTCTCAACGTTAAGAGCTCGTCAGTTAAAGACTCAAGATTTTCTTGATTTTGACTTGATTCTGGCAATGGATCATCAGAATCTTGAAGATATACAAGCAGTAATGCATCAAGCTGGTCTTGAATATGGCGAAACATGCCTGCGTGCAAAAGTTGCTCTGATGAGTGAGCATGACCCTGAATATTCCAAGCAAGCTTTACCCGATCCGTATTATGGCGGGCTTGATGGTTTTGAGCGGGTACTGGATCAGTGTGAATCAAGCAGTCATGCCTGGATAAATGTATTTAAAAGTCAGTTTGGTCAGTAATTTAAAAGGTTTAGATGTGATTCAGATTCAAAATAATATTCAACTTAAACCTTTTAACAGTTTAAAGCTTAACAGTGTCGCTTCCCATTACATTCACATTGAACAGACTCGGCAGATTCCGGCTGCGGTTCAATATGCTATCCAGAATCAGCTGAATATTCTTATACTTTCTGGTGGCAGTAACCTGCTTCTACCTGAAAAGATTAATGCACTGGTCATGCATATTGATATTCAAGGTATTGAGTATTTAGATGAAGATGAACAAAGCCGCAGCCTGAGGGTGGGTGCCGGTCAGGTCTGGCATGAGTTTGTACTCTATACCACCACAAAACGCTTGTATGGCTTACAGAACCTGGCTTTAATTCCAGGACGAGTTGGCGCGTCACCTGTACAGAATATTGGAGCTTATGGGGTAGAAGCTGGGGATTTTATTGAATCGGTACAAGTATATGACCGTGAAACTGGCCAGTTTGACTCGATCTGTGCTAAAGATTGCGGTTTTTCATACCGGCACAGTATTTTTAAAGATCAGCCAAATCGCTACATTATTACCCATGTAACATTCAGGTTATTAAAAACACCGCAGCTCAAGCTGAATTATGGCGATCTGAAACTGGCTATGGCAGGTGATCAGAGTGCCGAAAACCTGCAACAGCAGGTTATTCATATTCGACAAAGTAAGTTACCTGATCCGGCACAATATCCTAATGCCGGCAGTTTTTTTAAAAATCCTGTGATTAGTAATGAGGCTTATCAGAAACTGGCAGTGCGATTCCCGAGACTACCGCATTACCCCCAGTTGACTGGTCAGGCCAAGATTGCAGCCGGCTGGCTGATTGAGCAGGCAGGATGGAAGGGCAAGCGTCTGGGTCAGGTAGGCATGTTTGAAAAACAGGCACTGGTCTTGGTCAACTATGCTGAAGCGTCATTAGAAGATATCAAAGCTACATACGGCGCGGTACAGCACGATGTTTATCAGAAATTTAACATCATGCTCGAGCCGGAACCGGTACTCTATAATGAAATAGCCCAGATTTGCTCACATACGGAATAAACAGTTTATGGCTCAGTATCATTGGATGGTGCGTTTAGTACAGCTTGCCGCAGGCATATTTGTACTGCTCGGCTGTTTGATGGTTTTTATCTATACCCCTTTTTATTCGCAGCTGGTGGTCAAGGCTCTTAATACTTTTGTGCCAGTAGAAGTCAACCAGGTGGCAGCAAAAAGTCAGGAAATGGCCGCCCTGAGCGAATATGAGGAACTAGAGCCTGGTTCAAATCTCTGGATTGCCCGTCAGGCATATTTAAAACTGATGGAGCAGTCTATGCAAAACCAGAATGCACAGGATTTGCCTACGCTACAGGCCCGTTATAAAGCATTGCAAAAAATTATTATTGAAGAACAGGAAAAAGAAGAAAACGATAAGGACGACCAACCGGTTATTCCATTACTGGTTCCATCTGTTGATAAAAAAGGACAGGAACAAGAACAGCCAGTCTCCGATTCGGTTGAAGACATGCGTGAGCTTCTGCAATTGAATAGCGCAGAGAACAAGGTGTTAATGGAGCAATATATAGATTTCCTGATGACACATCCGGTTGAACAGCAAGAGACAGTAGAAAGCGAAATTTATCAAGATATTGCCCAAATACAAAAAGAAAAAAATGAACCAGTCTATCCGGCAAGTTCCAGCAAACCTTATGCAATTGTTGTTTTAGGTGGCGGATTGACTTTAGCTGATAACCAGAAAGATATTGTAGTGAATAAATATACCCGCTTGCGGCTCGAGAAAACCCTGGAAGTCGAAAAACAATACCATTTACCCATTGTTTTAAGCGGGGTAGAAGCCCCTTATATGCAGGCTTGGTTAAAAGAAAGAAATGTAGAAGCAAAATTACTGGAAAACCGCAGTATGAATACCTGTGAGAATTCACGGTTCAGTTCATTGCTTTTACAGAAAAAAGGTGGGGCACCTACAGTAATCTTGATCACGGATGTTTATCATATGCCACGTACACGCCGTTTATTTGCACTAAACGGTATAGAAACCATACCGGTTGAAGCACCTATGCCTTCAAAATTAACAGACTGGCGTCCAAGCCGGCAGAATTATGATCACAGTCGCCGTGCCAATTACGAAATGCTGGCCACAATTCGCGATATCCTATTTGGCTCAAGTGGCTGCCGGGAGGTACCTTAATGTCAGATATCCCGTTTTTAAATCCGAATGTACTTACCCAGCTTGACTTGCCTATACCTAGCCGTGAAATTACTTCACAGCTTCTAGAACCATTAAATCTGAACCGCCCGTATGAGCCCTCAGTTGATATTTTAGCTTATCGCAAACTTTATGGTTTAAATCTGCTGGACTGTGACCAATGGCAGGGTTATGTTCCCATGCCACTTTTTCGATTACATGTACAGGTTTTTAAACCGAGAGTTGCTGAAATTAAAGGTACGGTCTGTTTGCTGCATGGTTATCTTGAACACAGTGGCATTTACCAGCCAATCATCCGTGAAATACTTGAACAGGGCTTCAGCGTAATAACATATGACTTGCCAGGGCATGGCTTAAGTGACGGTTCGCCGGCCAATATCCAGAATTTTGATCATTATCAGCAAGTTTTACTGGCCGTATATCAGTATGTCCGTCAGGCTGACCAGTTGCCGCAACCATGGTTAGGTATTGGGCAGAGTACGGGAGGCGCAATCTGGATGCATCATTTGCTCGAATATGCTGAGCAACGCCGTAATCCGATTGTTGATCGTATTTTGCTTTTATCTCCACTCATTCGACCTGCAAAAACAGCATGGTGGCATAACCCGGTTGGCCTCGGTATTATCCGGCGTATCAAGCGGCAAGTGCCTCGACATTTCCGGCGTAATAACCATAATCCGGAATTTCTGCGCTTTATTCGCTTAAAAGATCCCTTACAGCCCCGTATGATGGGTATGGACTGGATTCTGGCGATGTCGCGGTGGATGCTGGAAATGGAGCAGCGACCGGCTTGCCGAATACCAGTCTGGCTTGCTCAGGGAGCCCTGGACCAGACGGTAGACTGGCGTTATAACATTGAATTTATTCGGCGAAAATTCCGGTTACAGACCCTGCTTATGCTTGAAGAGGGTTCGCATCAACTCATTAATGAGCGGGCTGATATTCGGGCTGCACTTACCGGGCTGATTCCGGCATTTCTACATGCCAGACCTTCAAAATACTATTATGAATAAATAAGCTCATGATCTGGCATTAAGTACTAATAAAACTTAGCGTCATATAATCTTCTGAAAAAGCCAGAGTAATGATCTGGCTTTGTAGTTTTTAGTGAATAGTATGCTTTTATATTCAAGCCTGCTTTTTTGCCAGTAATGTAGCAAAACGCAATTTTATCCGGCGACCATGCTCATCGAGCCGATGTAGCTCACCAACATCTTCATTATATTGTAAGATATTCCAACCCGTATAATAACGAATGAGCTCTCCTTCTTTAAAGGTGAAGGGGAAATCAACATTACATGGATAGTCTGGTGTATCCATAGCCGCAACAATCAGATTATAACCTTCAGGCAGAGTTGCTTTTTGCATTTCTTCTATAAGTCGGGGAATAGTAGCGGGCTGTAAAAACATCAGCACAACCGTTGAAAAGATAAAGTTATAGCGTTTTTCAATAATGGGATTCTGGTTCAGGTCACGTATCTCAGTGTGAATATGATCAATTTTCTCTGCATCAATAATTTCATTAAGCTTATTGATGCTAGCTTCATTAATATCCCATGCATCGACCTCAAAACCTTTTTCACTGAGAAAAAGTGTATTGCGGCCACTACCACAACCAAGATCAAGTGCGGTACCTGCACTGTGCAGAATTTTACTCGCCATACGTATTTCGGAATGCGTTGGTACTAGTCCATATTTCTTTTCAAAGTAACGCTCAGGTTCACAGAAAAATTCAAGTTGGCAGGCAATATCGGAACTGGTAGAGACAATTTTGTGCCATGCTTGAGGTGAGACTAAGGAAGGTTGATGACTAGCATTAAAAGTTTCTTCAGAAATTATTTCACCATTTTCTGATAGCATGGCAAATACCAGTTCGCCCTGCAATATTGTCAATTTAGCCCAAGTCCCTTCTTGAGTATTATGTTTCTCGCGGAAATTCTGAGGAAGGGTTTTATTAGACCATACAGGCATTTGTTTATAACAGCGCAAGTTACTCATCGTATTTTCCTCAGATAGAGTTTTATGGTGATCAAGTTAGCCAAGTGAAGAATGTATGTACTCAGCTTTTTACAGTTCAGAATTTTTGAGCACTGGCCATTTGCCACATGCGGTAATAAAAATTTTCTTTATCCTGAAGCTGGTTATTAATAAGGGCATTTTCCTCCATAAAATAATGCAACTGGGCATAATTTTTAATTTCCCGGTCATTAATCCGTTGTGCCAGATGGTGTGCATCAAGTTCCGAAGGATGACGCAAGCCTGCTGCTGCTATCATATCTGCCAGGGCATGCAAAGTGTTTTTATGGAAATTAAAAACCCGTTCAGCTTTGGTGGGCACATGTAAAGCTTTTTGTCGGTCACGGTCCTGTGTAGCTACCCCAACCGGGCACTGATTGGTATGGCAGCTTTGTGCCTGTATACAGCCAATTGCAAACATGAACCCCCGACCTGAATTCACCCAGTCTGCGCCCAGTGCAAATGTACTGGCAATATCAAATGCACTGACGATTTTACCCGCTGCTCCAATCTTGATCTGATCACGTAAACCGGTACCCACCAAGGTATTATGTACAAAGCGTAAGCCTTCACGCAGAGGTGTACCAATGTAGTCACTAAATTCAATTGGTGCTGCACCTGTACCACCCTCAGAGCCATCGACTACAATAAAATCCGGTACAATTTTGGTTTCCAGCATAGCTTTTACAATACTCATAAATTGCCATGGATGCCCAATACAGAGCTTAAAGCCTACTGGTTTACCACCAGAAAGATCACGTAATTTTTGCAGAAAGTGCATCATCTGGATCGGTGTACGAAAAGCAGAGTGGGTAGAAGGAGAGATGCAGTCACGATCACGACTTACTCCCCGAATCAGGGCAATTTCTTCAGAAATTTTATGCTTTGGCAAAATACCGCCATGACCCGGTTTGGCGCCTTGGGAAAGTTTGAGTTCAATCATTTTAACCTGTTCAAGTTGTGCCTGTTTAGCAAACTTTCCTTCATCAAACTGTCCGTCAAGCGTCCGGCAGCCAAAATAACCACTGGCAATTTGCCAGACCAAATCGCCACCATTTTCCAGATGATAAGGGCTGATACTGCCTTCTCCTGTGTCATGGTAAAAGTTACCCATCTTGGCACCCTGATTTAACGCCAGAATTGCATTGGCGCTGAGACTGCCAAAACTCATGCCAGAGATATTGAAAATTGAAGCGCTATAGGGCTGAGTACATTGCTCATTACCAATCTGAATACGAAAAGTGGCCGGATCTGCTGGTGAGCAAGGTGCCAGGGAGTGAGTAATAAAACGATAATCTGCCTGATAGACATCTAAAATTGAGCCAAAGGGTTTATCTGAATTTTCATTTTTCGCACGCTGATATACTAGACTGCGCTGTACCCGTGAAAATGGCAGTGCATCATGATCCGATTCAATAAAATACTGCCGGATCTCTGGACGAAAATCTTCAAAGATATAGCGAAAGTGGCCCATAATCGGATAGTTTTTTAAGATCGAGTGACGATTCTGCAAAACATCATAGAGACCCAGCAGGCTGAGCAAAGCTGTGATTAGCCAGACACTGTTAAGCAAGGTATCTGAAACGAAGTAATAAATATAATGTGGCTCATAGAATAGCCTAAGCATGGTAATACCTAATGCGATCAGAATGCACAGGAACCAGACCGAATGTCTTGAGAAAAATGTATTGAGGAGCTTATGACGTATTGTTTGTGCTGGGCTTGCCATTATATTCAGCTTTCCTTTTAATATTTTTCAATAGATTCAACTTGCCAAGCCGGGCTATATTTCTCAATGAGAGTTTTGTTCATTCTCAGTCATATAAGAAGATAACTGAGATAATTTTTCAGATAAAAAAATAACCAGAACAGGTCTGGCTATTTTTTATAAATAAATATTAGTTCTGCTCTTCTTCTGGTGGAAGCAGCATCAAAATAGAGTCAGTCAATAGTTGTGCGATATCTTCAAGTATTTCTTCATCATTTAAATTCTGATCAAGAACCAGAATTTCACCATCAGCAAGGCGCTTTAAATAGGCTGCAAAGCTTTCAGAAATATATAGTGCTTCACCATTTGCCCAAAAAAGTAGCTGGTTGTCTTCATCTGTATAAAGCAGGCGTGAAGCAGGTTCCAGCATTAGCATGTAACCCTGATCCAAAGCTTCTTCCAGATCACCTGTACCGATCTCTTCCGCTTCAGGAATATTCTCCGGATACTTCGGCTCTGACATCAAGCTGATAATAGCATCATCAAGTACAGTAGAGTTTTGCAGACGGGCAAGCAGTTCTGTTTTAAGGTACTCAAGTTCAACAGGTGTAATCTCGCCTGCTGCTGTAGCCTGGTCACGCAGAATATCGGTTAGCGGATTTCTGAGTAACTGGTCTTCAGAAAATTTATCACTCACACGATCCATCATATCTGCAATATTAGGCATGCGAAAACCAAAGGAAAAGGTCAGGCAGTCATCTTCTGCTACGCCATAGTGAGACAGACCTGGCGGAACATATAACAGATCACCTGGAGCCAGTACTTCATCAAAATTTACCTCCATATCTGGTAGCAGTTTAAGAGGCTGACCTGGAACAAAAGCCGTGTCTGCATCGCACATCTGCCCAAGCTGCCAGCGACGGTGACCGTAACCTTGCACCAGGAATACATCATAAAAGTCAAAATGCTTGCCAACTGAACCGCCTTTAGGCGCATAAGACACCATAATATCATCACGGCGCCACTGTGGAATAAAGGGAAATTTTTTCCATAGGGCTGCGAGGTCAAATGAATAATGGTCAACCGCCTGAACCAGCAAGGTCCATAGTTTTGGCATTTTCTGGAAATCGCCTTTAATCAGGGGAGAAGATTTCACTGACCACTGGTTAGAATCTTTATCTTTTTGCTTGATTAAACGGGCAGTAATATTTTCTTCAAGCGCAAGTTCTTTAACATCGTTCGGTTCAAGAATATTGATAATTTCGGGCAGGGCATTACGGACCAGTAGCGGTTTTTTTTGCCAATATTCACTTAAAAATTGTTCGGCAGTTATACCGCCTAAGACAGCTAGAGGTTGGGACATAGAAAAACCTGTAAATATTAAAAAAATTAGCTAGGGAATCTGGAAGTCGAGTTGGCGCAAAATCTGGCATAGCTGAATCATGGGTAGGCCCATTAAAGTTGTCTGGTCATTACCCGTCATCTTTTCAAACAGACTAATGCCCAGACTTTCACATTTAAAGCTACCTGCACAGTGAAGTGGTTGATCCAGTTCGATGTATCGCTCAATTTCGGCCAGATTTAATGTGCGGAATTTTACCTGATAATGCTCTACCAGTGTGTGCTGAAAACCTGTGGAATGCTGCTGTACACTCAGCCCCGTACTAAAATAGACCGTTTTCCCGGAATTGACCTGCAACTGTTGCACTGCCTTTTCAACTGTTAAGGGCTTACCTATAAAATCATCGGGTGTATGTTCCCGCCATGCTACCTGATCGGAACCAATCACTACTGCTTCAGGGTAAAGTCTGGCAACAATATGAGCTTTGTCAAAAGCCAGTCTCCTTGCAAGTTCATCTGCATGTGTCTCACCCTGGGGTAATTCATCAATATCTGGTGAAATACATCGATACTGCAAGCCTAAACGATTCAACAGCGCTTTACGGGTATCACTACTGGAGGCCAGAATAAGAGGAGGCTGCTTCATCAAATTGCATAATCCATTAAAATATCTAAAGGTACATAACTGAGTACTGCCTGATGGCAGGCATGAATTTTTACAGGCGGAGCCATATCAGCCTGATAGGCTTCAACCCAGCGCGTTACGCAGATACACCAGAAGTCACCAGGTTTTAGTCCGGGAAAACCTACTTCCGGTAAGGGCGTAATCAGATCATTACCCAGTTTTTGAGAAAAACTTAGAAATTCAGATGTCATCTGTGCACAAACAGTATGCTGGCCCAGATCAGTAGCAGCAGTATGGCAAAAACCATTACGGAAATATCCGGTAATAGGGTCATAGCAACAGCTTGCCAAGGGTTCACCTAATACATTTAAGCGGTTAATCTTCGGATCAGGATGAAAAGACATAAGTACTCGGAAATAGACAGGCTTTATCTATCATAACAAATCTTTGGCAAACGTTAGCTTTTATGCAAAAGAAGCTAACCTTTTTAAGCATAATCATTTAAAATCGATGGCATTTTTAAATACATAAAGAGAGTATTACATGAACTTTCAGCGTATGACTGACCTTGACCTGACAGGCAAACGTGTCCTTATTCGTGAAGACTTAAACGTTCCTGTAAAAAATGGTGAGATTACGAGCGATGCACGTCTACGCGCTGCATTACCGACAATTCAGGCTGCGCTGGAAAAAGGTGCAGCAGTGATAGTGTGTTCTCATCTGGGTCGTCCGGTAGAGGGTGAACCTAAACCGGAACAGTCACTCGCTCCTGTTGCGGCTTATCTGTCTCAGGCACTGGGTCAGGAAGTCCAGTTGGTTACAGAGTACTTGGATGGCGTTCAAGTTCAGGCCGGCCAGGTAGTTTTACTGGAAAATGTACGTTTCAATGCAGGTGAAAAGAAGAATAATCCTGAGCTGGCACAAAAATACGCTGCATTGTGTGATGTCTTTGTTATGGATGCATTTGGTACTGCGCATCGTGCAGAAGCATCTACAGAAGGTGTAGCGCGCTTTGCCAAGGTTGCAGCAGCAGGGCCGCTGCTTGCAGCAGAACTGGATGCACTGGGCCGTGCACTAAAAACACCTGAAAAGCCGATGGTAGCAATTGTTGCAGGTTCTAAAGTCTCTACTAAACTCGACGTTTTAAATTCTTTATCTACACTTTGTGACCAGTTAATTGTTGGCGGCGGTATTGCCAATACTTTCTTGGCCGCCGCTGGTTATAACGTGGGTAAATCGCTTTTTGAAGCAGACCTGGTCGACACTGCAAAAGCGATTGCTGCGAAAGTTTCTGTCCCTTTGCCAACTGACGTGGTTGTTGCTAATGCATCTGAAATTAACTTTGAAGATTTCTTGGGTTCATTGGCAAAAGCTCAAGCTGTAGTCAAAAAAGTATCAGAAGTTTCGGAAAATGATATGATTCTGGATGTTGGTCCAGAAACAGCTCAGGCATTTGCAGAGATTCTTAAAAATTCAAAAACTATTTTATGGAATGGTCCGGTCGGTGTATTTGAAGTTGACCAGTTTGGAGAGGGTACCAAAACGCTTTCTCAGGCAATTGCAAAGTCTGCCGGTTTCTCGATAGCAGGCGGTGGAGATACATTGGCAGCTATTGATAAATATGAAGTCGCTGACAAAATTGGCTATATCTCGACTGGTGGAGGGGCTTTCCTTGAGTTTGTAGAAGGCAAAACCTTGCCAGCAGTAGCCGTGCTACTAGAGCGTGCCTAATACATTCTTCTGATTCTATAATTTTTAAAGTTTAAACAGGTTGGCTTGGTCCAGCCTGTTTTCATTTTAGATTCATATAACTGTCATATTTGTGCAATAACATAATCTGCATTAGATCTTCTTTGTTTGGGTAAAGGTAATGAAGTTAAAATTTATGCTTGTGATCTCACTGGTCGCACCACTGGTACTAACTGCGTGTGCAAAGAAAGAAGAAGCAGCTGCAACTGATCAGGGGCAAAATGCACCTGCTGCAGAAGAAAAAATAACACCTGAACAACAAGCTGCAATTGATGCAATCGATAAGCCAGTCATGGATGAAAATAATACAGATATTTCGCCTGAACAAGCGAATGCACCAGCTGAAGATTCTATGACTCCAGCAGCAGAAATGCCTGCACCAGATGCTGAAACAGCTACTACAGGCACAGCCACACAGTAAATTGTAGGCTTTTGTTTAAAAGTCCCTGCAAATGCAGGGATTTTTTTTTAAATCATGTGTTTTGTTGCTGAATTGAAATAAATGACAGGGTAGAATAGGCCGCATTACCTGGGAGGATATTATGGCACTTATTTCGATGCGCCAGCTCTTGGACCACGCCGCAGAACATAGCTACGGCGTACCAGCGTTCAATGTAAACAATTTAGAACAAATGCGCGCAATCATGCTGGCTGCAGACGCAACCAATTCACCTGTGATCGTACAAGCTTCAGCGGGGGCCCGTAAGTATGCAGGGGCGCCGTTCTTGCGTCATCTTATTCTGGCTGCTATTGAAGAATGGCCACACATTCCGGTAGTTATGCACCAAGATCATGGTACCAGCCCAGATGTTTGCCAACGTTCAATTCAGCTTGGCTTTAGCTCGGTGATGATGGATGGTTCATTAGGTGAAGATGGTAAAACACCAACTTCCTATGAATACAATGTTGATGTGACTCGTCGTACTGTACAAATGGCACATGCTTGTGGTGTTTCAGTAGAAGGTGAAATTGGCTGTCTGGGTTCACTTGAAACCGGTATGGCTGGTGAAGAAGATGGCGTAGGTGCAGAAGGGATACTTGACCATTCTCAGCTGTTGACTTCTGTAGAAGAAGCACGCAGTTTTGTGGCTGATACCAATGTTGATGCGCTGGCAATTGCTGTAGGTACTTCACATGGTGCGTATAAATTCACCCGTCCACCAACGGGAGACATCTTGGCAATTGACCGTATTAAAGAAATTCACGCGGCTCTACCAAATACACACCTGGTTATGCATGGCTCAAGTTCAGTTCCACAAGAATGGTTAGCTATTATTAACCAGTACGGCGGCGATATCAAAGAAACTTATGGTGTGCCAGTTGAGCAGTTGGTAGAAGCGATCAAACATGGTGTACGTAAAATTAACATCGATACAGACTTACGTCTGGCTTCTACCGGTGCAATGCGCCGTATGATGGCTGAGCAGCCAAGTGAATTTGATCCGCGTAAATTCTTTGCCAAGACTATTGATGCAATGAAACAGATCTGTGTAGATCGTTATGAAGCATTTGGTACGGCAGGCCATGCAGATAAAATCCATCCGATTTCACTGGAAAAAATGGTTGATCGTTATAAATAACTCACTACGTGATTTTTTATAATATTTAAAAGCCCACAGATGTGGGCTTTTTCTATAAGCTCAAGTAAAACAAGCTAAGAGTGGCAAGATGGAACTGATTTTTGGGGCGGCCTTATGCAGTGTGGCAGTGTCTATATTCTTAAAATGGGGCAAATCACACGGTTTTGATGCTCTGCAAATGATTACTGTCAATTATGCAGTTGCCAGTGTGCTTTGCTATATATGGTTTAAACCGGATTTTTCTCATGTTTCTTTAAGTACCACTCCGTGGTGGCTGATTTTTATTTTAGGTATGCTATTGCCTGGTATATTTCTATGTCTGGCCAGATCACTACAATACGCAGGAATCCTGAAAACCGAAATTGCGCAACGCCTGTCTGTTGTATTATCTCTACTGGCTGCTTTTTCTATATTTCAGGAACAGTTCAGTATTAGTAAACTGCTGGGTATAGGTCTAGGAATAGTCGCAGTAATCAGTTTATTATTCGGTCAACATTTTCAGGAAAAAACGACTTCCGATCATAAAAAAGGTCTGGTTTTTCTATTGAGTGTATGGATAGGCTACGCGTTGGTGGATATTCTTTTAAAATACACCACAGGCTTAGGCTTACAATTTGCACTGGCCTTGAATCTGGCCTTTCTCTTTTCTTTTGTACTCTCAAGCGGTTTTCTGGTTTTACAAAAAAACCGGTGGTCACAAAAAAATATATTAGCTGGTTCAGGTTTGGGCTTGCTTAATTTTTGTAATATTGCTCTGTACATTAAGGCCCATATGCTACTTAAAGATAGCCCGGCTATTGTATTTGCTGGAATGAATATTCTGGTAGTATTACTGGGCGTGATGAGTGGCTTGCTGTACTTTAAAGAAAAACTGAATCTCCCGACATTAATCGGCTTAATTTTAGGATTGACTGGAGTAATCTGTCTGGCATATGCCATGTAATATGCTTTAAGGTAAGTAAATTTTTATCACTGCTACCGGATGAAGCAAATAATCCAGTTTATTGACACTACCAAGTATCTGGCCTGGCTGCTGGCAATTTGGGCATGCTGGATAGGAAAGCATATGCTGTCTATTTATTTGTTCTATGTACATGCTGCCGCAACCTAGACATTCAAATTTAAGCAGACGTTTGGGAATAGGTAACATTGTTTTTTATTTCCAGTTTTTGAATGATTTTAAAATTTTTATATAAAATTATGATGACAATTATAAAAGGAGAGATATCCTCTCCTCAATTTAGAATTTTATAGCTTGGTAAAAATTTGTTCTCTATCCAAGCGTGATTTAGGTAACTTGGCATTAAAATCGCTTGCACTGCGGTAGCCTAATGTAAGTAATACTGATGGAACTAAGCCTAATTCAGTTAGGCCTAATTCTGCACTGATAATATCTTCATTAAATCCACCAATAGGGGTAGCGTCCACACCTTCAATACCTGCTGCCAATAGCATTTGCCCAAGAGCAATAAAAGTCTGATTTTCAGCCCAACGCTGGACATCACCTTTTTCATTGCGGTAATAATCAACATAACCACTACGGCTGTCTTTCTGACCTTGTTTGGCTGTTTCATCCTTGAAGCGCCCACTTGCTGCATCTTGATTTAACAAATGCTCAAGATGTTCTTCAGTAATATTGGCTTTAGTACAAAATAAAATAGTATGGGAAGAGTCTAATACTTTAGGTGCGTTATAACTGTACTTGCCCACCAGAGCTTTCGCAATACGCTGTTTGGCAGATTCATGATCAGCGATAAAGAAATGCCAAGGCTGAATGTTAATTGATGAAGGAGTATAACGAAGTATTTCCAGGAAGCGTTCAAACTGCTCCTGTGAAATTTTCTTGGTTGGGTCATAAGCTTTAGTCGTATAGCGGTTATGTACGATATCAAGCAGATCCATATATGTACTCCATCACTGCATTTAGGTTCAAATCATTGAGATTGATCATACGATATTTTTTAAATAATACTCGTAAATTCAATCAATTTTTATCTTAAAGAAGCAGGATTATATTGTTTGTTTAATAATTCCAGCTTATCAACTTTAACTCTGTTTGCTCTGCTAGCGGATTTATCTCCAGAATTTGAGCAGAACGCTCTCTCCAGTCACCTAGCACAATACGCTTTTTATTATATATTTCATGAATTGCAGGGCGATGTGTATGGCCGTGAATCAAAATATCGGAATTTTCTAGAACCTGCTCAACTGTATGCTGGTTAACATCCATAATTTCATAAGCTTTGGTCTGCTTGGTCTCAGCACTTTTTTGACGGAATCCATTGGCCAGCTTTTGTCTAAAACCGAGTGGTAGACGCTTTAGAAAGCCCAGCAAAAGTGGGTTGCGAATTATCTTTTTAAAGCGTTGATAAGATATATCATCAGTACAAAGTGCATCTCCATGTTCTAGCCGGAACGCTAAAGCACCAATACTCAACTGATATATATCTGGCAATAGAACACCGTGAAACTGGTCCAAGAATTTTTGGCCTAGGGCAAAGTCACGATTTCCGGCCTGAAAATAGATAGTGTTACCAGCTTGTTGGAACTGCTGTAAAGCCTGAACAATTTCATCCAGCCAAGGCGCGGAATAATCATCACCGATCCAGGCATTAAACCAGTCTCCTAAAATATAGAGCTGGGTATGCTGGTTTGCATAATATTTTAATAAGTCTAAAAACCCCCGAACAAGTCGAGGGTGTTCAGGTGACAAATGTAAATCTGAAATAAACAGATAGGTCACAAGGTGTCCTGTATAAAATTATTCAGAGATAATTTTAGCAGATTCGATTACAACATTTTCCAGAGGAACATCGGCATGGTAACCACGGTTACCAGTACGGACATTTTTAATCTCATTAACAACGTCCATACCTTCAACAACCTTACCGAACACTGCATAACCCCAACCTTGAGCAGTTTTACCTGTATGGTTAAGGAAAGAGTTATTTTTCACGTTAATGAAAAACTGGGCAGATGCAGAGTGAGGAGCCTGGGTACGTGCCATTGCAATCGTACCTTCGTCATTGCTCAGGCCGTTATCTGCTTCATTTTCGATTGCATCGCGAGTTGCTTTTTCTTTAAAGTTTTCGTCGAAGCCACCACCTTGGATCATGAAACCGTCAATCACACGGTGAAAGATAACGCCGTCATAAAAGCCGTCACGAACATATTGCAGGAAGTTTTCAGCAGTTTTAGGTGCTTTTTCAGTATTAAGCTCAAGAACAATACGACCTTTATTGGTGTTTAATTCGACTTGAGGAAAACTCATTGGTTAATCTCCTGAACATGGACAAAAATGCCATGGGTTTTTTGGTTGAGAGAAGCATAAGCAAACTGTAAACTACAAGGCAAGTAAAAACGTTATTTTCTTTGTTAAAAAAACTGAATAGCGTTTTAATTATCCTCATTTTTTGATTTAGAAGTGAATTATCTATTATGAAGCCCAATGATGTTGTTTCATCCCTGCCAAATAACCCGACACCAAATAATGAAGCCATAGTCGATCAAGCGCAGCAACAACAACAGGCAGGCTTAGACTTTATCCGTCAGGTCATTAGTGATGATCTGGCTGCCGGGCGTACCCAGAAAGTAATCACCCGCTTCCCACCAGAGCCGAATGGCTATTTGCATATTGGTCATGTAAAGGCTATCTGTCTGAACTTTGGAATTGCAGAAGAATATCAAGGTGCATGTAACTTGCGTTTTGACGACACCAATCCAGATGCCGAAGAGCAGGAATATGTAGATGGCATTGCTAATGATGTGAAATGGCTTGGATTTCAATGGGAAGGTGAGCCGCGTTATGCATCAAGCTACTTTGATCAGCTCTATACATGGGCGCTTCAGTTGATTCAGCAGGGCGATGCCTATGTAGACTTGCAGACTCCAGAACAGATTAAGTTAAATCGTGGCTCTTTTGTAGAGTCAGGCAAAAACTCACCTTATCGTGATGCAAGTGTTGAAGAGAATCTGACACGCTTTGAGCAGATGCGTAATGGTGAACTGAGTGAAGGTGAAGCGGTACTCCGCGCTAAAATTGATATGGCTTCACCAAATGTCCACATGCGTGATCCGATTCTGTATCGTGTGTTGCATTCTGAGCATCATCAAACAGGCAATAAATGGAAAATCTACCCGATGTACGATTATGCCCATCCGTTGTCTGATGCGATTGAAGGCATCACACATTCGCTTTGTACTCTGGAATTCCAGGACCACCGTCCTTTTTATGATTGGGTCGTCGAGAAAGTCCACTCACCCGCTGTACCGCGCCAGTACGAATCTAGCCGTCTGAATGTCGATTATACTATTACTTCAAAACGTAAACTGCGTAAGCTGGTAGAAGGTGGGCATGTACATGGCTGGGATGATCCTCGAATGCCAACAGTTGTTGGTATGCGCCGTCGCGGTTTTACTCCAGAAGGATTGCGTGATTTTTGCAAGCGAGTAGGCGTTTCGAAAACTGACGGTATTGTTGATGTGGCAATGCTGGAGTTCTGCATCCGTCAGTCACTGGAAAATAGTGCAGCACGTGGTATGGCAGTCCTAAATCCACTTAAAGTAATTTTAACTAATCTGCCAGAAGCCATGGATCTGGTTCATGCGCGCCATCCAAATGTAGATATGGGTGAGCGGAGGATTCCGCTGACCTCTGAAATCTATATTGACCGTAAAGATTTTGAAGAAGTGCCGCCAAAAGGTTTTAAACGCCTCATACCAGATGGTGAAGTTCGTTTACGTCATGCTTATGTCATTAAATGCGATGAAGTTATTAAAGATGAAAGCGGTGAGGTAGTAGAATTGAAATGTTCAATTGATACGGAAACTCTGGGTAAAAATCCGGAAGGGCGTAAAGTAAAAGGTGTTATCCACTGGGTTTCTGCAACCCAAGGTATACCGGCAGAAGTCCGTATTTATGATCACCTGTTTACTGAAGCAGATCCGGAAACTGGAGATGACTTCCTGGCTAACCTTAATCCTGAATCACTCAAAGTGCTTCAGGCGGTAATTGAACCTGCACTGGCACAAGCTCAACCGGAAGACCGTTTCCAGTTCGAGCGTGAAGGTTATTTTGTGGCCGATCGTTATGACCATTCTCCTGAAAAACCGGTATTTAATAGAATTCTCGATTTGAGAGACAGTTTTAAACCGGGTAAATAAGCTTAAAAGAAGCCTCTTGTGAAAGAGGCTTCTTTTTTTAAAGGGCATAATATAAATATGATATGGTTAAAGCTGCTAATAGTGCCTGCTTTTATCTTACTGGTCAGTCTGGCTGGCCGGCGCTGGGGAACAACGGTTGCCGGTATATTGGCCGGTATGCCGGTAGTTGCTGGCCCGATAGTGGTGCTGGTTGCTTTAGAGCAGGGGGTTGGGTTTGGTATATATACTGCGACAGCAGCTGTTACAGGTGTAATTGCCTTACTGAGTTTTGGGATAGCTTATTGCTGGTTAAGTCTGAAACTTAACTGGTGGATGACTTTTCTTCTGGCAACGCTGGTTTGGAGTGTTATTTCTAGCTTTCTGGTACTTTTACCACAAAATATTTATCTTGCCCTTTGTATAGCATTACTCGGTTTGATCTTCACACCGTACTTATTACCTCGGAAAAATTGGGTGTATCGACCTGCAGCTCATGCAAAAGATCTGCCGGTACGAATGTTAGCAGGTGGAGTATTCACGCTGATAGTTACACAGGCTGCTGATCTGGTGGGTGGAACATGGAGTGGATTACTGGCAGTTTTTCCAATTATTGGTTCGATTCTGGCAGTTTTTACGCATATTACACAAGGTGCCGACGCGGTCACTACTCTATATCGGGGTACAGTACGGGGCTTATATTCGCTTGTACTTTTCTTTTTTATATTGGTAATGGCATGGCCATATATGAGTTTCTGGTTTGCGCTTATCCTTGCCATAATTGCAGCAATCACTCTGCAATTGCTATTTCAATATGCAATGAAACCACTTATCTTTTTAAACAATAAAACCCATTAGACTACTTTTTTTCTTCCTGTTTATAGATGAGATAAGAAGGAATCTGCATTTTTGCCTTATCCCGCAGTTTTTTCTTGATATACAATACTAGCGCAAAGGATGTGGTAGCCACGGTAATCATCATGCTGTTCATATAGCTCATGATTGAACTGACATAACCGATAGTTGTCAGACGATTCATCATCTTCACCACTTGCGGGCTGCTCTCGACCCCGGTAATGGCCCAGCTACATAAATGCTCACAGTTGTTAATAATAAGATGATACTGATTCTCATGCATGCGGGAACACATACGTCTAACTACCGTGCGGCCACTATATTTTGGAGCTTCATAGTGGCGTACAGAAATTTTCTTGCCATGAGAAAAGTTCTTGAGTGAGGTCATTTCGATAGGATGTTTTTTAAATAGATGGGCAAAACCAGAATAATGAATCACACGACCACGCCCGGCATAAATACCATGGTGAGTATAGCCAAAATGTTTAACAATTAAATGCGCTCCAACAGTGAAGCGTTTTACGCGTCGTGACTGCATATTGTTTTTATTCCAATAAATCGTTGGGATTACTTTATTGAAAGCAGGGTCAGGATTATACCTAAAATTAGTGTAGGCTGTCACAATATAGCGCGTTTTAACACTTTTATTGAATATTCAGATTTTTTAGAAAAAATAAAAAACTGTTAAGGGTGGCTTATACAATTCTTTTAAAATAAAAATATTTTTCATTTAACGCTTCATGGAAAATTGACCGTTTGGTCAAAACTGGTATGTTTTTTGCTGGGAATAAAACAATTCAACTAAAGCAGATGAGTGTATGACTGTTGAAATTTATCCCTGTAAAAACCATTCTGTTCAGACAGTGGTGCTCAGTTCGGGCCTAGGTGGCCACGCGAATTTTTGGCAGCCGCAGATTGAAGCATTAAGAGAATATTTTCAGGTCATTTGCTATGACCATGAAGGCATAGAACCGCAGAGTCCAGAATTACCGGAAAATTATTCCATACAGCATCTGGCAGAGCATCTGGCAAAAATTTTAAAACAGCACCAACAGCAAAACTGTCATTTTATAGGACATGCCCTAGGTGGGTTTATAGGCATAGAACTTGTGCGGCTTTATCCTGAGCTGGTCAATAGACTGGTCCTGATTAATGCTTGGGACCGGCTCGATTCGCATACTGAAAAGTGTTTTAGTACCCGTATTGCTTTACTTCGGTATGCAGGTATTGAAGCTTATATACGGGCTCAGGCCTTATTTTTATATCCGCCTGCCTGGATTTCCGCACATTCACTGCAATTGAATGAACAGGAAAACAAAATGATCGATATTTTTGCACCTCTAGAAAATGTCTTTAAACGGCTTCATGCATTACAGAATTATCAACCTTTTGAAGTGGCGCGTCAGATTCAAAATCCTACTCTGGTGTTAACCAATCAGGATGACTTTCTGGTGCCATGGAAACGGGGGCTGGCACTTGCCAAGCTGATTAAAAATGCTGAACTGGAATTAATACCAAATGGCGGTCATGCCAGTACCATAACCCAAGCTCAAAGCGTAAATGAGATACTAATTAAATTTTTAACTAAAACAACAGATTAATCTGATATAGGGAGTAGAAAATGACAATTTATCAGCAAGGCCTAGAGCAGGATGTACTCAAGCAGTTATTTACTGAAGCACGTACCTATAATGCATGGCAGGAACGTGATGTAAGCGATGAGCAGCTTATGCAGATTTACGATCTGGTGAAAATGGCTCCCACTTCGGCAAACTGTTCACCTGCGCGGTTTTTGTTTATCAGATCTGCAGGAGCCAAAGCCAAACTTAAACCGGCCTTATCATCAGGGAATCTGGAAAAGACAATGAGCGCGCCCGTAACAGTGGTAGTAGCTTATGACGCAGAATTTTATGAGCAGCTGCCTGAACTTTTCCCACATGGAGATGCCCGGTCATGGTTTACTTCAAGTCCAGAACTGGCACATGAAACGGCTTTTCGTAACAGTTCCATGCAAGCAGCTTATCTGATTTTGGCCTGTCGGAGCCTGGGGCTTGATACCGGTCCAATGTCCGGTTTTAATCCAGCTTTAATTGATGAAACTTTTTTTGCAGGCACCAGTTGGAAATCTAACCTGCTGATTAATATTGGCTATGGAGCTACAGAAAAATTGTTTGAGCGGTTACCTCGACTGAATTTTGAAAAAACCTGCAAAATACTCTAAAGCCCATCGAGCAGGAACATACGCGTTGTTGCTGCTCAAGTAATTCTAAAAAATCAAAATACTAAATCTTAAATAAATTATTAATAGTTAAAAAATTAGCTTTGAATAGATTTTTGCTGCGATTAATTGAAGATGCTTATATTTCTGTTCCTGATGCACTATCTAATTAAAAATACTACTCTTGAGCCCTTATCTAATTTATATTTATTAGTATGCTTCGATTATTTTCTTAGGAAACACTTATATTTGATAAGAAGCTTAAAAAAGCCACTGTTGCAGTCGTATTGCGCTTTAAAGCACAGATTACTCGTTTTATTCACAGTATTTATATTTAATAGAACTGCCCTAATTCTGATTTTTAATAATTTTCTCTATATTTATACAACTCAAGATAGATCTTAAAAATAATTTTAATACCTTTGCGAGTAATGTACCGCTGTTTTTTACGTCATGGTGCGCTTGATATTTAAACTTGGTTTAACTCTGTTATTCATTTCTATTCTGGATAGAGCCAGTCTAAGATTCTATGAAAGCTACTCATCTTATTAGTTATTTTCAAAAGCCTTTAAATTTTGCACTGTATGCACATATTTTGTGCGCGTGATACTTTTTGATACACCTATTTAGACTAAATGGTAAAAAAAATAATATCTCAATTTTTTATTAATATGTTGATATTAAAGAATAAAAAATATTGGCATGTACCTTGCATTAATAAAAATACAAGCAAGAAGAACTGATGTACTTGGTCCTTTTACTCGAGAAGTTTTAAAAGAGAGGTACGAATATGAAAGTCGGCGTTTTTTGTCCAATTGGTAATAACGGATGGTTGCTCTCGAAAACAGCACCACAATATCAACCAAGTTTTGAAATGAATAAAGAAATCGTACAGCGTGCTGAACATTACGGTTTTGACTTTGCTTTATCCATGATCAAGTTGCGCGGTTTCGGGGGGGAGACTGAATTTTGGGATTATAACCTGGAAACATTTACATTAATGGCTGGCTTGGCTGCGGTTACGTCCAAAATCCAGATTTATGCAACAGCTGCTACATTAGTTATGCCACCGGCAATTGTAGCAAGAATGGCTTCCACAATTGATTCTATTTCTAATGGCCGCTTTGGTCTGAATGTAGTAACTGGCTGGCAAAAGCCAGAATATAGCCAGATGGGTATGTGGCCGGGAGACGAGTACTTTGGTAAACGTTATGAATATCTTTCAGAATATGTGCAGGTATTAAGAGAGTTATGGGCAACAGGCCACTCTGACTTTAAAGGTGATTTTTTCAAGATGGATGACTGCCAGGTGAAGCCAGTGCCTCAGGCAGACATGAAAATTATCTGTGCAGGCCAGTCTGATGAAGGATTGGCATTTTCAGCAAAGTATGCCGATTATAATTTCGTTTTTGGTAAGGGCTTAAACACTCCAACGGCCTATGCCGGTATTAATGAACGTCTAAAAACACAGACAGATAAGACAGGCCGTGATGTTTCGACTTATGTACTGTTTATGATCATTGCTGATGAAACTGATGAAAAGGCTCAGGCAAAATGGCAAAACTATAATAATGGGGCTGACATGCAAGCTATTCAGTGGTTACAGGACCAAGGCGGAAAAGACAAGATTTCAGGTAATGACACCAATATACGGCACATGGCTTCCAGTGTATCTCCAGTCAATATCAATATGGGAACTCTGGTAGGTTCATATGAAAAAGTGGCTGCCATGCTTGATGAAATTGCAGAAGTTCAAGGTACAGACGGTATTCTTCTGACTTTTGATGATTTTATAAAAGGTGTAGAAGATTTCGGAACCCGAATTCAGCCACTGATGAAAAGCCGTATTGAAGTAGATAGCCCTGTACCAAGCCAGGTCACTGCACTGGAGAAAAGCGCATGAATATGAAATCAGCAATATGTGCCGACTTTACTTCAGATTCTGCACCAATTTTGAATGCTGCTCCTGAAGCAATCAAGCTCGATCCCAAACAGACAGCATTGATTATTGTGGATATGCAAAATGCATATGCCAGTTCAGGTGGTTATCTGGACTTGGCCGGTTTTGATGTATCTACTACACAACCAGTCATTGAGCAAATTAAAAAAGCTGTGGATATTGCCCATCAGGCAGGTATTCAGGTGATTTATTTCAGAAATGGCTGGGACCAGCATTATGTAGAAGCTGGCGGAGCAGGTTCGCCAAATTTTCATAAGTCAAATGCCCTGAAAACCATGCGTAAGCAGCCGGAGCTACAGGGAAAATTACTGGCTAAAGGCGGCTGGGACTATGAGCTGGTTGATGAGCTAAAGCCTGTAACGGGTGATATTGTTATCGATAAACCCCGTTATAGTGGTTTCTTTAATACTAGTCTGGACAGTGTGCTGCGTGCACGTGGTATCCGTAATTTATTATTCACCGGAATTGCGACTAATGTCTGCGTAGAGTCTACCTTAAGAGATGGCTTCTTCCTGGAGTACTTCGGTGTATTACTTGATGATGCTTGCTATCAGGCTGGTCCGCGTGAAGCGCATGAAGCCACTTTATATAACGTTAAAACCTTTTTTGGCTGGGTTTCTGATGTAGCCAGCATGCAACAGTGTTTTAGTCAAAAACAGTCCCAGAGCTCAGCAGCATAAGTTATTTTTTAAATAAAAAAATTGGAAGAAGAAACATGGCAAAAACAGTAATTATACCAGAAGGTACTGGTACGCCTTTGGCACCTTATGTTCCAGCAACCTTGGCCGACAATATTGTATATGTATCCGGTACCTTACCCTTAGACACAAATAATGAGGTGGTCTTTGTAGGAGATGCTGCTGCCCAGACCCGACATGTACTTAGTACCATTCAGAATGTCATCGAGACAGCGGGCGGTACGATGGATGATGTGACCTTTAATTCCATATTTTTAAAAGACTGGGCAGATTATGCTGCCATCAATACTGTCTATAGAGAATTTTTCCCAAATGAAAAACCAGCCCGTTTCTGTATCCAATGCGGGCTGGTGAAACCCGAAGCTCTGATTGAAATTGCTTCGGTTGCTCATATTGGCTAATCGCATCATGGACCATATTGAGAAAGATGCTAGAACAGATTAAAGGCTAAAAAATTCCGCACGAACCTGGCATCTTTCTACTATTGAGGAGAATTACACATGAATTCAGTTGTAGCAAAAGATCTGGCAGTGAGTACAAAACTTTCGGCATCTCTGATGAAATTAAAAGAGTCATCAGCCTCAGAAAAACCGGTTTTAAATGAAACCCAGCAGTTATTTAGGAACGCCATGAGCAATCTGGCGGCAGCAGTCAATATTATCAGTACCGACGGATCAGCGGGACGTGCGGGCTTTACTGCATCTGCTGTATGTAGTGTAACCGATACGCCACCTACATTATTGGTCTGCCTGAACCGTAATGCATCAGTCTATGAAACTTTCAAGCAGAATCAGGTGTTATGTGTTAACACGCTCGCTTTGGAGCATAAAAATCTGAGTAATCTGTTCGGCGGCAAAACACCAATGGCAGAGCGTTTTGCACAGGGCGAATGGCAAACCCTGACGACTGGTTCACCGGTATTGCAAGACGCCATGCTGGCTTTTGACTGTCAGGTTAAACAGATCAGTAGCGTAGGTACACATGATATTTTTTTCTGTGAAGTACTAAGTATTCAACAAAAATCAGGAGCTCGCAGTCTGGTTTATTTTGACCGCGCCTATCACCAGCTTACTCAACACCACTAAATCTATTGCAGAAATAAAAATAAACTTTGGGGGTAGTAGACATGAAAGAACGTTGGTTTGTCAGATGGCGTCCCTATCGGGGAAATCTTGAAAAAACGCCTGTAGCAATGAATGAATATCTGCCAGTAGGGCAAAGCATGGTACTGGGCGCCCAGCATGCTTTTGCCATGTTTGGAGCAACTATTCTGGCCCCTCTATTGATGGGTTTTGATCCGAGCCTGACGATGCTCATTACGGGTATCGGTACGATTTTATTTTTCCTCATTACAGGCGGCCATGTGCCGAGTTATCTGGGATCAAGTTTTGCATTCATTGGCGCCGTAGCTGCAGCCACTGGCTATGCTGGAGCTGGCAGTAATCCCAATATCGCGCTTGCTTTAGGCGGAACAATTGTATGTGGAGTTTTATATGCAATTGTAGGTTTAATGGTCATGCGAACTGGTACTCAGTGGATTGAGAAACTGATGCCACCTGTAGTAACCGGTACAATTGTCATGATTATCGGGTTAAATCTTGCCCCGGTTACCATTAAAAGTGTTTCAGCCAATAATTTCGATGCATGGATGGCACTTGTAACTATTTTATGTATTGGTACGATTGCCGTTTTTACCCGAGGCATGATTCGTCGTCTACTATTACTGATCGGTCTGGTCATGTCCTACGCGATATACTTTGTCTGCGCCAATGTCATGGGTTTAGGCAAACCAATCGATTTTAATGCTATTTCTAGTGCTGCCTGGTTCGGTTTACCTGCTTTTCATCAGCCGGTATTCCAGCTTAATGCCATTTTATTGATCGCACCTGTGTTTATTATTTTAATTGCTGAAAACCTCGGCCACTTTAAGGCGGTCAGTGCGATGACCGGGCAAAATATCTCTCCATATATGGGAAGGGCTTTCTTTGCAGATGGTTTATGTACCACACTTTCAGCTTCAGTAGGTGGTACAGGCATGACGACTTATGCTGAAAATATTGGGGTAATGGCAGCCACTAAAATTTATTCTACTGTTGTCTTTGTTATTGCTGGTGTTTTTGCAATCCTGTTAGGTTTATCCCCAAAATTCGGTAGTCTGATCAGCACCATTCCAGTAGCAATTCTGGGCGGCGCTTCAATTGTAGTTTTTGGTCTAATTACGATCGCAGGAGCACGTATCTGGATTAGTAATCAGGTAGATTTTAGCAAGAATGGCAATATGATCGTCGCTGCGATCGCTCTAATTATGGGTGCAGGTAATTATTCTCTGCATATTGGCAACTTTGATTTAGGCGGAATTGGTACTGCAACCTTTGCTGCAATTCTGATGAATCTGGTTTTTAATCGTGAAACACGGACTCTTAAAACTGGTTCAGGTACAACACCTTTAACTTCACCTGCCATGCCCGTTAAAGAATAAATCTAGAACAGTACAGATACAAAGTAGTTGATAAAAAATTTATCAGTTTTTAAAAAACCTTATCTTTTATGGAAGTAACTATGACAATAAAATCTGTAGCATTCATTGGCTTGGGTGCAATGGGCTGGCATATGGCAGGCCATTTGACCAAAGTATATACAGATGTCCGGGTCTGGAACCGTACTGCCAGCAAGGCCAAAGAACATGCCAGAGTGTTCGCAACACAAGCCACCAGTCTTAAAGAAGCGGGACAGGCCGATATTATTTTTTCCTGTTTACCTACCAGTAAGCAGGTTGAGGAGATTATTCAAGAGGCACAACCTAAAACGGGTAGTATCTGGGTAGATTGTACCAGTGGAGAGCCACAATCAGCACAGCGGCTACAACAACAATTAAAAGAGCAGGGCGTAACCTATCTTGATGCGCCAGTTTCAGGACAGACTATAGGGGCAGAAAAAGGCACCTTAACCGTTATGGTTGGTGGAGACCCGAATATGCTAGAGCAGGCAAACCCGGCCATTCAAACTTTTGCCGGTCTGATTCAGCATGTAGGCGAAAGTGGTTCGGGATTTGCAGTAAAAGCGGTAAACAATATTTTGATGGCAGCAAATTTATGGGCGTTGGCTGAAGGTATGTGTAATTTAAAAAGCCAAGGGGTCGAATTGGATGCAGCCCTAAAATGTATTAATGCCTCAAGCGGTCAAAGTAATATGTCTCATAATATTTTTGCACAGCGCGTGTTGAGTCGTGAATTTCCTTTAACTTTTGCATTAAACCTGCTTGCGAAAGATGCCACTATTGCTACACAGCTTGCAGGCTCAACTCAAACTATAATGCCGGTTTTGCAGTTAACACAGCAGCTGTATCGTTCTGCCAGTAATAATCTACCCTCAGAAAGTGACTTTTCCAGTGTGGTACAGCAGCTGGAGCAATGGAATAATCTAACCCTGCAATCTGCCTGAATAAATCTTGTTGTTCTATATGATTAGATATTTGTTAATAAAAAGTCCTGTATATAAACAGGACTTTTTTATGGTTATTTTCAACAAGGCATTTTACTGAATTGGATGATGAGAAATTTCACTCAATTCTTTGCGGCTATAACCACGTGATACCAATACCCGGGTAATCCCTGCGATGACATCTTCATTGGTGGCTTTCGCCAACGCTTCCAAAAGTTGTGCATTGCTTTTACATGCACAATCATTTTCGACACAAACAACCTGGTTTTTATGTGCGTTCTGTTGCTGGTCTGCGGAGAACAGCTTTTGCCAAAAACTCATAAATTTATATTAATCAACCTAACATATGCGGAAATATAGCCAAATTAAAATAAAATACAAGTCATCCTAGGTCTTAAAAGATGAGCTCAACAGTTAAAACTTTTAATTTTACTGTTACGAATTAACAGTTTTATGACAGAGGAGAAATCTTATAACTTACAACTATATGTATTAGTTATATTTTTTATAAAATAAAAAGAGATTATAAAAATAATCTCTTTTACATATGATACAAATTGTTTAAATCTTTTCCAGCAAAATACCTGTCTCCACATGATGGGTATATGGAAACTGGTCAAACATGGCAAACTTTAAAATTTTGTGGCTTTCTAATAAGATTTTAAGATTATCATGCAGGGTGTCAGGATTACAGGAAATATAGATAATCCGGTCAAAGCGTTGTAATAATTTTAAAGTATCCAGATCGATTCCTGCACGTGGCGGATCAACAAAAACAGTATCGAACTCATAACTCTGAATGTCAATTTCTGCTTCCTGCAAACGTCTGAATTCACGTTCACCATTGAAAGCTTGGGTAAACTCTTCAGCTGAGAGGCGGGCCAACTGGATATTGTTAATTCCATTTTGCTCAATATTCCATTGCGCTGCATAAACTGAACTTTTGGCCAGCTCGGTTGCCAGCACCCGCTCAAATTTTAAAGAAAGCGGTAGCGTAAAATTACCATTACCGCAATAGAGTTCCAAAAGATGCTTTTGTGATGCCTCGGCAGCTTTACATGCCCATTCAAGCATTTTCTGGCAGACAATTGCATTAGGCTGAGTAAAACCACCTTCAATCTGTTTATATTTAAATTTTTGTTCTAATACCTGTAATTCTTCTACAACAAAGTCATCAGTTAATACCAGCTTTTGACCGCGGCTCCGCCCAATAATCTTAATATTTAACTTTTCTGCCAGAGTTCTTGCTGCCTTTTCCCACTCATTGTCGAGTTTACGGTGATAAATCAGTGTAACCAGCATCTCACCGCTTAAAGTAGCTAGGAAATCAACCTCGAACAGACGTTTTTCAAGCAGAGGGTCTGCTTTGAGTTCTGCAAGTAAAATCGGCATAAGCTGGTTAATGCTGTGATCTGCAATTGGAAATTCATCTACACGAATAACTGTTTTTTGCTGGTCTTCAGGATTACGTTCGAACATGGCATAAAAAATATCCTGATCGGTATGCCAGATACGGAATTCAGCACGCATCCGGAAATGCTGTTCAGGTGATTCAAATACTTCCAGGGCAGGCGGGTTAAATTCGGCAAATTGAGTAGAAATACGCTGAATTTTTGCTTCAAGTTGGGCTTGATAGGTCGCGGTCATAAAGAATCAACAAAAACAGGTGAAAATCGATGCTGCATCTTAACAAAGATTGGCAGGAATAAAAATCAGTCCTGCCTTTCAACGTGCTGTGCTTTTGCCGGTCTTTATACAGTACTAGAAGGATCGGATCATTTTTAAACCAGCACTCCAGTTGCGGCCATCTGCGGGTTCGAAGAAACGTTTGTTCCCATCATTTACTATTACTGAACCTACATAATCTTTATCAAGCAAGTTATCTACCCGGGCAAAAGTATTGATTTTCCAGTCAGCATTTTTCCATACATAGCCAATATTCGCAGCCATAACTGTATAACTTGGTGCAGTATCAGAATTAATATCGTCTACATAAATTTTATCATTGTAGCGAACATCAAGTCCTGCCTGAAAACCGGTTTCGGGTTGCCAGTTTAAAGCGATATAGGCCTGATTTTTGGCAATTCCCGGTATGATATTGCCTTTATATACGGTTTCACGGCTGTCTGAGCCAGGAATATCTGCATCAAACTTGGCATTTAGATAACTATAACTTGCCTGTGCATAAAGCTCCCGCCACAAGTTTTTATTCCAGTACAACTCAATACCTTCACGCTGGGTGCGTTTGGCATTTTGAAAAGTATTACGGCCATTATTACTCTCTGCCGAGACAATGTCATTGCGAGTCTGAGTATGGAAAATGGCCGTACTGAAATCGCCCCAATTATTCTGAGTTTTGAAACCAAGCTCATAACTGTCACTGCTGGCTGGCTTCAAATCAAAATTAATCCCCGAAGTTCCTAAGGTAGGGTAAGCCATTTCTGTAAAGGTTGGTGTTTCAAAGCCTTTAGCATAGCTAATATAAAGTGTTGAATCCGGTCTGATATTCCAGCTTAATGCAATTGAGGGAAGAAGCTTCTGATAGTCTGTCTGTCCACTGTCATCCTCATTGGGACCCTTAATGTATTTATCTTTAGATTCATAATGCACATTGCTATAACGCAGACCACTGTCTACCCGCCAGTCTGGCAGGAATTGCCAAGAAGCCTGAATATAGGGGTCAATATTCCATAAAGTATTTTTCTCATCACGACGCAAGTTACCTTTTACGCCATATTGTGGTGTATTGTTATTCAATACAAAATTTTCATAACCCTTCCGGTCTTCATCCATTGCATCGAGTGCCATACCAATACTTAGGGTAGTATTTGGCAGTAGCTCTTTACCGGTCCAGCGCAAATCTGTACCGTAATATATACGGTCAAAATCGATTACACCGCCGGCATGGCGTGCGTTTAGCTGTGTACTATTAGGTATACATTCTTGGGTATCTTTTTTAAATATGCATCGAGGTATAGACTGGTATTGCACCACATGACGCTGCCCGGCATAAGTCATGACATAGAGTTCATGCTGATCATTAATTGGTTTTGTCCACGTTACACCTGTTTGAGTTTGCTCAATATCTTTGCGAACATCATAGGTATTCTTTACATCATTGACTTGGCGAGGATTTTTCTGCCACTGCTCTCGGTTCAAACCTTGTGGATCATCTGCATTAATCTTGACATAGTTGGTTACCCAGTTAACTTGAGAACCATCTTCCAGATTCCAGCTCAGCTTTGCATTGTTCAGGACTTTACGTGCTGCACTATGTTCCCGAAAGCCGTCAGTGTCAAAGTAAGATGAACTGATGATATAGCTTGGTTCACCTGCTTTATTTGCACCACCTTGTAAAACCAGACTGGTTTTGTTTTTATGATGGCTGCCTTCGGCATAACCCAATTCAACAGAATCACGACCTTTGCCTTTACGTGTCGTGGTAAGAATAGTCCCGCCAGATGAATTTCCATACAGGGAAGAGAATGGACCACTTAATACTTCTATATGGTCGAGACTGCCCAAATCAATATTTGAGGTCTGACCTTGACCATCCGGCATGGTGGCAGGAATACCATCAACATATAAGCGTATACCGCGTACCCCGAATGTTGAACGTGCACCAAAGCCACGCATGGAAATTTGCAGATCTTGCGCATAGTTTTCACGGTTATTAATCTGCAGCCCTGGAACACCTTTTAGGGTTTCTGACAGATTCACATCCAGATTATTCTGATTTTGTGGC
>NZ_DJJJ01000054.1:0-9344 GCF_002434085.1 Acinetobacter sp. UBA6571
CTTCAAGTTTTACTCTGCCTAGATATAACTATGACAATATAAAAAAACTCACTGCTAAATAAGGCTAATTCCAAAGTAAATATAAAAAATCATCTAAAATATAACCAATCAAATTGATTAGAAAATAGTTAATACGTATTAATTCTATTTAAAAACATTGAATTAATAAAGATTTAGACAAAAGACTAATAGTAGAAACCTATATATAAAATAACCCTAACTTGTTAATATGAACAAAAAATTACTGTTGAGCTCCTATGTTTCAGTTTATCGAACAGCAAACTGATTTAGAAAAAGTGCTCTACCTCATGGATCAACATCCGGTTTATGCACTTGATACTGAATTTATTAAAGTCGATACCTTTTGGCCTAAACTCGGTGTTTTCCAGATTAATATTGCAGAGCAGATATTTTTACTGGATGGTACAACTTTAGACCTTACAGCTTTCTGGAAAAAAGTTTATCGGGCCCAGCAAAATATTTTTCATGCCTGTAGTGAAGATATTGATCTGATTTATCATTATGCTGGCCCTTATAGCCTAAGCAATGTATTTGATACTCAAGTTGGCTTGTCTTTTTTAGGCCAAGGTTTACAGGTAAGTTATCAGAATGCTTTAAAACTTGTGCTTGATATTGATATTGAAAAAGATCAAACCCGTTCTGACTGGCTAGCTCGACCACTGACGGATGAACAGCTACATTATGCAGCAAATGATGTGTTGTACTTGGGACAGTTAGCCGAACAGATTAAAACTGAACTTAAGCAGAAAAACCTGTATGAGTGTGTACTTGAAGACTGTAAGCACCTGACCCAAGAAATTGCTGAGGAAACACCCCTACATTTACTGTATCAGGATGTGGGCAATTACCGGCATACACGTCGCAAGCTTATGCAGCTTCAACATTTAAGTGTGTGGCGTGAGCAAATGGTTAAGGCACTTAACCAGCCTCGTAGCTTTATTCTACGCAACTCAACCATGATTGATTTGGTCGAGAAAAATCCACGTAATAATTTCCAGCTGGCAAGTATTAAAGATATTCGTGCCGGTGTGGTACGTGAATATGGAAAAGTTATTCTGGACTTGCTGAAATTTTTGCCTAAAGCAGAAGAGTGGCCATTACGTATGGCTCGTCCCATCAAACAGGCCTCAAAAACTACTGCCGAGCAGGTAGATAACCTGATTCAAACAGTTGTTGAAGAGACTAAAGTACCCAAAGAGGTTCTACTGCGTAAAAAATGGATGAATTCTTTATATCAGCATGTCGTCTTTCATGGAGATGAGCAGAATTTGCCAGACTATCTGCTGGGTTGGCGCTATGAAATATTAACCAAGCCGCTTATCCAGATTTTACAACAGGATGAAAGCTATTTATCGACCCAGATGAAAGTAACAAATTAACTAAATATGAATTGACGAAGAGCGGCATATTTAAGTAAAAACACGACTGATGCGTTAATGATGGCTAATGTAACCGTCGTCTTTTTCATGTATGCTTTGATTTGAGTTTTATGAGTTCTGTTTCAAAAATGCATTGTGATATTTATAGATCTAGTAAGAAAGATGAGATGTACCTTTATATTGCACGTCCTGATTATTCAGCCGAGTCTGACTCTTCGGAACTTGATCCGCTTGAGATAGTGCCTGAAGTATTACGTCATGCTTTTGGGCGGGCTACTTTTGTAATGCATCTTGAACTATCTGAAACACGCCGTCTGGCTCGGGTAAATGTATTACATGTACTCGATTCCCTACAAACCAAAGGCTTTTTTATTCAAATGCCTCCAGAAGGTTTAATTAACCCTAATGCAGTAGAACCAGAGGGCTTGCGTGGTGCTTGATCAATTTTCAGGAGTTTGGAACAGTTTACTTTCGATGCTCGATTCAATTCCTGAAGATAGCATCGCTGTAACAGTTTATGGTCTTGGTACATTAATTATTTTATGGTGCTGGACTAATATCGCAAGACGTATTCTAGCGCCGGTTGGAGCAATTAGCTGGATTATCGTTTTTGCAATTCTGGTCACCCCGACTGTTTCAGAAGGGCCAAATGCTTCCATTGCGCCAGCAACCTTTGGGCTGATCTTTGGTGTACTCACTAAAGAGTACCCGCTTGTCTGGTCCAATCTGGCGGCTATTTTGTTTGTAATTGCGCTTGGCCTGCTAATCGGGTATCTGTGGACACGTTATACGGCACCCAAAAAGACTTCGCCACTTTAAGTAATAAAAATAAGGTTTAATTATGTCTTTGGATTCTCAAAAATTTTCTGGTACAGAGCAATATATTGCCACTGAAAGCCTTAAACTTGCAGTAAATGCGGCCCGTATTCTGCAAAAGCCGTTACTGGTTAAAGGAGAGCCAGGAACAGGCAAAACCTTGCTTGCAGAGCAGGTAGCAGCGAGTCTGGGTTTAAAGTTGATCACCTGGCACATCAAGTCGACCACTAAAGCGCAGCAGGGATTATATGAATATGATGCGGTATCGCGTCTGCGTGACAGTCAGCTTGGTGATGACCGGGTATACGATATTGCAAATTATATTAAGCCTGGGAAACTGTGGGAAGCATTTACCAGTGAAGAACGCTGTGTACTGCTGATTGATGAGATTGATAAAGCAGATATCGAATTTCCAAATGACCTGTTGCATGAAATTGATAAAATGTCATTTTTCGTATATGAAACGGGTGAGACAGTCACAGCAATTCAGCGTCCGATTGTGATTATTACTTCAAATAACGAAAAAGAATTACCAGATGCATTTTTACGTCGATGCTTTTTTCACTATATTGAGTTCCCGGATGAAGCTACCATGCGGGCTATTATCAATGTCCATTTTCCAAATATTTCGGCTACTCTGGTCAGTGAAGCCTTGCAGATATTTTTCAAGCTACGCCAGATACCAAGCTTGAAAAAACCACCTTCAACTTCTGAACTGATTGACTGGTTGAGCCTGCTGATGGCTGATGAAATGCCAGAAGATATTTTGCGACATCATGATAAGTCTAAGGCAATTCCGCCTTTATACGGTGCCCTGATCAAAAATGAACAGGATGTGCAGCTTCTTGAGCGTCTTGCTTTTATGTCACGACGTTAAGAGGCTCCTGCTATGTTCGTGCGGCTGTTTTATACATTACGCAAATATGGAATACCGGTGACTACCCGGGAGCTGATCGATTTAAATCAGGCAGTTGCGCAAGGGTTAGTCTTTGCTGATGAAGAAGTTTTTTATCAGCTGGCACGGATGATCTTGGTCAAGGATGAACGATTTTTTGACAAGTTTGACCGTGCCATGAAGGACTATTTTGATGGGATCGAAAGTATTGATCTGGATGAGTTGTTAAAACAGGTTCATAAACTGCCAAAAGACTGGTTTGATCTGGAGCTGCTTGAAAAACATCTTACTCCTGAACAGCGCGAAGAACTCAAGAAAGCAGGCTCACTTGAGGAGCTGATGAAAATGCTTGAAGAGCGCTTGCGTGAACAGCATAAAAAACATCAGGGTGGCAACCGGATGATTGGTACAGGGGGTACTTCTCCGTTTGGTGCTTACGGTGATCATCCTGAGGGAGTCCGTATCGGAGGGCCGGGGCGAAAGCGCTCAGCAGTTAAAGTGTGGGAACAGCGCAAATACAAGAACCTTGATGATGAGCAGATCCTTGGTTCGCGGCAGATGCAGCTGGCATTACGTCGTTTACGTAAGTTTGCCCGTACCGGTGCTGCCGAAGAGTTAGATATTGACGGTACTATTCGTGAGACAGCCAAGCAGGGGATTCTGGATGTACAGATGGTACCAGAGCGTCGTAACCGGGTTAAAGTATTGATGCTGTTCGACGTGGGTGGTTCTATGGATGCCCATATCAGTGAATGTGAAAAACTGTTCAGCGCCGCACGTACCGAATTTAAAACATTGGAATATTTTTATTTCCATAACTGCCTGTATGACTATGTCTGGAAAGATAACTATCGGCGTTCCTCAACCCGTATGGAAACGCAAGAGCTGTTTAATACTTATGCCAGAGATTATCGTGTAATTGTAGTTGGCGATGCCAGCATGGCACCTTACGAACTCAGATCGGTTGGCGGATCAGTTGAATACATGAATGATGAAGCGGGTGAAGTGTGGCTAAGACGCCTGCGTCAGCACTTCGATAAAACAGCTTGGCTGAACCCGGAGCAGGAAAGTTATTGGCATTATACTCAGACTATAGCCATGATTAAGGAAATTTTTGAAGATCACATGTATCCAATGACGCTTAAAGGAATTGAAGAGATGACCCGCTATCTGGCACGTTAATCTCCCTGTTTAAAAATGTATACAAGCTGGAACTTATTATGAATCATCAAATCAATGGCGTAGCTTTACCGGATGAACAGGGGTTCTTTGGTGAATATGGGGGCCAGTTTATTCCACCACATTTAAAACAGGCTATGGATCAGATTAATCTGGCTTATGAAGAAATACGCCATACTCCAGAGTTTCAGCAAGAGCTGGCTGATCTTTTTGCACATTATGTTGGCCGTCCAAGTCCATTATTTCATGCGAAGCGACTGTCTGATCAATTAGGCGGGGCACAAATCTATCTGAAACGTGAAGATCTGAACCATACTGGTGCCCATAAAATTAATCATTGTCTGGGTGAGGCATTACTGGCCAAATATATGGGTAAAACCAAAGTTATTGCCGAGACTGGAGCCGGGCAACATGGCGTGGCCTTGGCAACTGCCTGTGCATTGGTGGGTATTCCTTGTGAAATTCACATGGGGCAGGTAGATATTGAAAAAGAACATCCAAATGTTGTAAAAATGAAAATTCTGGGAGCAAAACTGGTCTCAGTAACGCGTGGTACTGCTACTCTTAAAGATGCAGTGGATAGTGCTTTTGAAGAATATTTAAAAGACCCTGATCACTTTATTTATGCGATTGGTTCTGTTGTCGGTCCTCATCCATTTCCTAAAATGGTCCGTGATTTTCAGTCTGTTATTGGAAAGGAAATTAAAGAGCAAACCCATGAGCGTTTTGGAAGTAATCCAGATTATATTGTTGCCTGTGTAGGCGGCGGCTCTAATGCAATTGGTGCATTTAGTGCATTTTTAAATGACCGGGATGTTAAATTAGTCGGAGTTGAGCCGGCTGGTCATGGTTTAGATACTCCTATGCATTCAGCATCTCTAACACTTGGTAAACCAAGCAAACTACATGGTATGGCCTGTTATGTGCTGGAAGATGAGCATGGTGAGCCACTACCTGTTCACTCTATAGCCTCAGGGCTGGATTATCCTGGAGTAGGGCCACAGCATAGTTACCTCAAGGATATTGGTCGAGTAGAGTACGCTACCGCCAGTGATGAGGAGTGTCTGGCTGCCTTTATGACGTTATCGCGCGTGGAAGGGATTGTACCTGCACTTGAAAGCTCTCATGCAGTTGCATGGGCAATTCGTGAGGCACCTAAAATGCCTAAAGAGATTCGGATTATTGTAAACCTTTCTGGCCGGGGTGATAAAGATTCAGATTATGTGGCAGCAAAACTGGGTCTCTAATCTTTACATTTTAAGATAATTAAACAGGTATCTTTATGTATACCTGTTTAATTAAGGGTTGTTAAAAGTTCTAAATTTAACCTGAAATGTATTGCTGTAACTGATCAATCATCAGACGCTGGTCTTCCATTGCAGCTTTGACCAGATCACCGATTGAAATCAAACCTACCAGCCGCTCGTCTTCAAGCACGGGTAAATGTCGCAAATGGCGGTCAGTCATCAGTTGAAGACAATCTTCTACAGTATTATTAAGACCCACGGTTAAAACCTTATTGGTCATAATTTCACTCACTGTGGTGTTATAGGAAGAGCGTTCCATTAATGCAACTTTACGGGTGTAATCGCGCTCAGACAAAATTCCAACGACACGCTGTTCATCAGTTATGATTAATGCACCGATTCCCTTGTTGGCCATAAGTGAAATCGCTTCAAGTACAGTAGCTTCTGGTGAAATAGTAAAAATGGCTTTTTCTGTTTTATTGTGAAGAACCTGAGAGACAGTAGTCATATAATGATTCCTTGGTATTACTTATCGTTTTAATTTAACTTAGCCTGATTTTTAGAAAATGCAAAGAGTTTAAAATAATCTCGTTAAAAAATGCTGAAAATGTATATCGAGATATACAGGTTTCAGCAAGCTTATCTTATGAATTCACTTTTTTAAAGTGCATCACAGTTTAATTCACTAAAGAAAAAATGACACATCTGATTGGCAGAAAGTTTAAACTTACGGTTAGATGAGTTAAATAGTGCTGGTGTAACATTCAGACGAGTTAATGTCGGTAATAGTGATTTCTGAAAGTCTTTCGGAGTAATACGGCGTGGCGTATAGTTTGGCCAATGTACCTGAGCATAACGGTGTGCCTGCACACCATTAAGCCAGAAAGGAAAGACATAGTCTTCCTGGTCTGATTTGATTGCCCAGCCATCATTATAAAGGCCCCAGACCACACCACAATACATCATTGTTTTTAAAATAGAGAGTTTAATTATAAGTTCTTTAGAAGCAGGTTGAAGTTGGCTATAAGTATTCATGATCATTCATGGCTATAAGAATTTCGAAGTCAGGCCTATTGTAAGGTTTAATTATGAAAGTACAGTTTAAGCTTTAGGTATATTCGGTAAGAAATTATTATTTTAAGGTATTAAAAAACGCCACCTAGGTGACGTTTTGTTAAGCCTGCATCGTGGCCATCTTTTGCCAGTACTGAGCTTTTAAGGAATCCCGTTCTACACGGAAACCCTGGTAATAAAGCTCGGCAAGGAAAAGGGCCGCTTTACCATGACCTGCACGAGCAACTTCTTCTAGCTGCTGTACAGCCTCGCTAAAATTCATTTGAGACTGTATTGTATTTACAGCATTAGCGTACACATGTTCTAAGTCATGATGAGAGATATTTTGAATCATAGTAAACTCCTTATTGTAATTATGATTGCGAATATAAAAGACAAATTGTCTTAATATTAAAATAACAAATCTATGTGAAACTAATATTACATTAGTCTTAACTTGTCAATGTACATATTGGGTAAAGATTCTGTTTTTCAAGCTTACATGTTTAAACATTAAACAAAAAATGTTTTTATTAGAATGAAAAAGAAAATTAGATAAATAAGAGGACAATAATTATGGCTTCCACAATAATAGCGGATACTTCAACTGTCAGTAATGAAAGATATAATACCCTTGATGGTTTGCATTTTGACTATCCTCCAACTGAGCAGCAAATTGTCGCACTGGCACATGCTCATCGGCGTAATCTGGATGCGGCATCATTAGATCAGAACGTACATTTGGGGAATTTTTGTTTGAAACAGCGCAAGCATGTTTATGATTTTACTCGGCAGTATGAATATGATGACCGTGTACGCTTTTACTCAATTTATAATGGAGAACTTTTACGTATTGCAGATGAAGACGACCTGCATCCGGCAGATTCAGAACGTGGAGTCGGTATTTTTGCAATATTTGTAGTAATGGCGATTGTTGCTGCTGTGCTCTACTACACGGTAATCCGGGTAGTCTTTTACTGAGCATTGATATGCAAATAGTGAACCGGTCTAATAATATACAGCTTGCGCTATTATTAGACCACTTTACTTGTACTTTTACCTGCGAGCACTTTAAACTACCTGTTATTCGAGGTAGGTTATGCTCATATTCCCACATAGTTTCCAGAAAATTAAAGCAGTTCTAACACTAGATCGTATCTATGATATTTTTGTACTGCTTGTTATGGGCCTAATTTTTTTAATGGTTTGTATTGGTCTATCTCGACCTGTTGCCACCAACCAATATCAAAATATTTTAATACTTTCAAAACAGGCTGTTCATCCCAAAACTCAGAAAATGGCTCTTGAACTATTACAAACTAAAAAGATTCAGCGCATCTATTATCTTAAATTGATGCGGGCGTATCAGTTTGAACAGACACAGGTGAAGCATTATCCGGCACAGGCGGCAGAGGATTTGCGCTAGGTATAGGTTTAGAAGCCGCAGGCGATGTTATCTGTGAATTCAGGTTTTGCTCTAAAATGCTCTGTATAGCCTGTTTGTCCAAGGTTTCACTCACAATAACTAAAGTCAGATTTTCAGGATTTAAATGTAATTTTACGGCCTTTTCTACATCCTTGGTGGTCAGATTAGCCAGCTGTTTGGAATATTGAGTCAGATAATTGGCAGGTAGACCATAAAACCCGATAGCACCTAACTGTGCATTCATGCTGGCATTACTGCTGAAATTCATTGGAAATGCGCGTAATATGCCTGCTTTAGTTTCTTCTAGCTGTTTCTGGTCAAGTGGCTGTTGAACAAAATCAAGCAGCGTTTTGTGCGCAACCCGGATACTGTCTAGCAGCTGGTCTTGACGGGTGGAGTAGCTAATATTAAAGACACCACGGGCTTGAGTTGAGTTTATTGTGCTATAAGCGCCATAGGTATAACCACGTTTTACCCTTAACTCACGCATCAGTAGCGAGTTAAAGCCGCTTCCTCCCAGCATCTGGTTAGCAACTTCTAGGGCGAGTCTGTCTGGATCAAAACGGGTAATGCCCAGTTGGCCCATGCTGACATGAGCCTGTGATGAATTAAATGGAATATGTTGAATATTAAAACCGTTGTGCTCTTCCGGAACAGGAAGTGTTGGAGCTCTTTGACCTTGTGGTAAATTTCCTGCAATACGTTCAGAAAGTTTAAGCGCTTCCCGCTGATTGAGTTTACCCGTAATAGCAATATTCATATTCTGTGCTACTAAAAAAGTGTCTCTAAAAGCTCTCAGGTGTTTAGTGGTGATTTTACTAATACTACGCTGGGTACCTGGAGTGGGTTCTGCATAAGGATGAGTCCCATACAAACTCCGATAGAAACGTACATCCCGCATTCTGCCTGGATTCTCTTGAACCTGTTTCTGACCTGCCTGGGTATTGTTTAAAATCAGCTTAATGCCTGAATTATTAAAACTGGAGTGATTCAATAGATGAATCATCATTGCTAAAGCTGGTTCAAGCTTTTTTGGATCTGATAAAACCCGCAAGCGTACAATAACCCTATCGCGTTAGGCATTTTTACTGACCTGCGAACCAAGATGGTCAAAAGTATTTGCAACCTCTTGCGCAGTATAAAACTCTGTGCCTTCATTTAGCAGATTAGCTGTCATATTTGCTAATCCGTTTAATCCTTTTTCTATACTTTCATCTCTTGCCGAACCTGCATTAAAGGTGAGTTGTATATCTATGATAGGTAAATCTTGTGATTCGACGAACAGACTACGGACCTTATAGCGATTTGTCAGATCATGTACATAAGGT
>NZ_DJJJ01000027.1:0-16163 GCF_002434085.1 Acinetobacter sp. UBA6571
TTTAGCCATGATGATCTTCCTCGTTTACGTCGAAACCAGCTTAAGAAAACAGCCCTGAGATAACTCAGCTCATCGACCCATCGTCTAAAAACAGACACCCAATACTTGAAAAGCAGACTTAAAAGCCTGCTTTTTAAAAAACTTTGTAGAAAAATCTACTAAACTGTATCTGGAGCTCTTATCCAGATTTGAACTGGAGACCTCTCCCTTACCAAGGGAGTGCTCTACCACTGAGCTATAAGAGCGAAATTTAGCTTTAAATGGAGCGGGAGACGAGGTTCGAACTCGCGACATGCAGCTTGGAAGGCTACCGCTCTACCAACTGAGCTACTCCCGCATTGTTGGTAATTGACCACTACATTTAAAGTAAAAGTTGGTGGTGGGAGAAGGATTCGAACCTTCGAAGCTTACGCGGCAGAGTTACAGTCTGCTCCCTTTGACCGCTCGGGAATCCCACCAATCGCACTTATTTCAGTGCTTTCCTCTACAAACTTACACACTTTAGATGGTGCCGGCACACGGATTCGAACTGTGGACCTACTGATTACAAGTCAGTTGCTCTACCAACTGAGCTATGCCGGCGCTTCTTAGTGTTTCGTACGTTTCGTATCGGAACGGTGTGCAGTTTAGCAAAACTTCGCAGGCATGCAACAGTTTTTTTTAAAAAAACTCTCAAAAACTCATAAAATCAATCCGTTTGATGATAATTCAACCGCTTTGATCACTGCGCGAGCTTTTATTTGAGTTTCATTCCATTCAGATTCAGGATTCGAGTCAGCGACCAGCCCCGCTCCAGCCTGTACATAAACCTTATTTTCACGAATCACACAAGTTCGAATGGCAATCGACATATCCATTTCACCATGCCATCCCAAATAACCTACAGCCCCACCGAAAATCCCACGTTTAACTGGCTCGACTTCATCAATAATTTGCATTGCACGAATTTTAGGGGCGCCAGAAAGTGTTCCAGCCGGAAAAGTAGCTTTAAATACATCTAGTGCATCAATACCTTCACTTACTTCACCTTGCACATTTGAAACAATATGCATGACGTGTGAATAGCGTTCAATAACCATGCGGTCCGTCACCTGTACCTTACCAATTTGTGAGACTCGACCGATATCGTTACGCCCCAGATCAATCAGCATTAAATGTTCGGCAATCTCTTTTTCATCAGATAAAAGGTCCTGTTCAAGCGCCAAGTCCTCTTCCTTGGTTTTACCACGCGGACGGGTTCCTGCAAGTGGCCGTACAGTTGCTATCCCATTTTCCAGACGAGAAAGAATTTCAGGCGATGAACCTACAATATGAAATGGCTTGCCATCAGTTAAAGTTTGACCTTGTACTAAAAATAAATAAGGTGATGGATTAAGGTGACGTAGTGCACGATAGACCTGCAATGCCTCTCCATCAAACTCAGATACCATACGATGACCTGGCACTACCTGCATTACATCACCAGCCCGGATATACTCCTTAACTGTCTCAATCGACTCAAGGAATCTATCTTTCCCGGTAAGAGACTCAAAATGTGGTGGGGTGTGTGGATAAGCCTGCAAGCTGATTGGTGTATTCAGTGTCTGTTCCAGATGATCGAGTTGTAACTGCGCGCGCTGATAGGCTTCAGGATCATTGATATCTGCATGCACAATCAGAAACAGCGTATCTTTAAGATTGTCAAAAATAATGACTGTTTTTGACAGCATCATCCATATATCTGGCAAGCCCACTGGATCTGCTTGCGGCATATTATTGAGCTTGGGTTCAATATAGCGCACTGCATCATAGCCAAAATAACCGACCAGCCCTCCTGTAAAACCGGGCAATCCGGGTAACAACTGCGCATCAGGTACTTTAAACTGAGCCTGGAAGTCTCGAATAAACTGGAACGGGTCATCACACAGCTGGGTGGTAAGCTGGCCATCAGCAGCTTTTACAGTGAGTTCTCCCTCATTACAAGAAAATACTACAGATTCACCCAAGCCAATCATTGAATATCTGGCCCAGTTTTCACCCCCCTCAACCGATTCAAACAGATAAGCTTGACTATGGTGTTTTAAACGCGCAAATACGGACAGTGGAGTTTCGGTATCTGCCAGGCGCTGACGGTAAACAGGGATCAGGTTATAGCCGGCATGTTTAAGTGATTCAAACTGGTTTAGGGTGGTCATACAGGGACTCTTGATTGTTTTTCGTTAAGTTAGGCATCAGGCTTTAAAGCTATGTTATGTCGCCATCGAAAAACCATACTGTTGTCCATTGTTGTATCCTTCACTTTCTAAACTTTTTCAATGATCAATTAATTCTCTTAAATCATCTACGACCTGCTGTGGAGCCGAGTCATGAATATCTTCACCATGATTATAACCATAGCTTACGACAATACAATCAACCCCTGCACGGCGTGCTGCCTCAATATCATTGCTTGAATCACCAATTAATAGTGTCTGTTTCGTATTACTCTTGAGAACATCCATACAGTGCAGTAGAGGTAGAGGATGCGGTTTTTTATGTTCCAAGCTATCACCACCGACCACCAGTTTAAAATACTGGTCCAGCCTTAATTCATAGAGTAAGGCTTCAGCCAGTTTTTGTGGTTTATTGGTCACACAAGCCAAAGTAATATTTTGCCGGACGGCATAGTTAAGAAAATCAATTACCCCAGGAAATGGCTTACTGTCCACACAAATACCAGCAGCGTATACTTCTAAAAATTCTGCGTAGAGCTGCTGATGCTGACTCGGTTCAACTTCACCCAGAAGATTAAGTAATACATCTTCACATAGTTTAGATGCACCTTTACCTACCCATTGCCGAATCTGTTGTTCTGTAACCATCGGGAGTTGCAGGGTATTTAAGCTGATATTCATCGCTCTAAACAGATCAGTGGCTGAATCTACCAGCGTTCCATCCAGATCAAACAGGATTAAATTGCGTGTTGTAAGTTGAGCAACTGTCATATTTTTTATCCAGATAAAAAGGCATGCGAGCATGCCCATGAATGTGACTATATAATTATTTAAAGAATACCCATGCAATTACTGCCAGAATAATCAGCACGATCACTGTCATTAAGCCTACTGATGCATTTTTCTGTTGCTCTTTTTCTTCAGCAACACGTGATACAGGCTGTTCCAGTGGCACGGACTGAGGTTCCGGCTGCACTTTAGGCTGGACAGTTTCAGGAATTGGCGCGGGCTTAGGAATATCTACTCGCTGCGGCATCCCTTCACGGCTAACCGGAACTTCTGCACGTTCAGTCAGGCTTGGCATACCTTGCTCGTTCATCTGCTCTGCAGCAGTTTTTTCAACCACAACTGACTCGGTAGACTCAACCACTGGCTCCATTTCAACTTCTGGCTCATCATCCTGCACTGCATCTGCTACAGGTGCCAAAATTGAGAACTTAAGGCTGGCAAATTGCAGAATGTCACCATCTTTTAGCAAGGTTTCATGGTCAATCTTGACATTATTAACAAAAGTACCATTGGATGAATTAAGGTCTTGTACCCAAAGTCCCTGATCTTTTAACAGCAGGGCAGCATGACGGCGGGAGATTTCCGCAGACTGTAACAATACATCAGCGTCCTGATGCCGGCCCACCAGCATGTCATGGGTAATACTGATTTCCTGCCCCGTAATATCACCTGTAATTGCTTGTAATTTCCAAGTCATAAACTCATCTCTTGTGGTTTTTTTATATCATAACATGCCTTATTTCATGTTCCGTGCCTTGTCTGTTAAGAAGCCGGACGCAGAGTAGTTGTAGTTACTGTATTTTTAGTACGTTCTACCTCCGGTTGAGGCAAAGCTACACTACGTTGTCCAATACCAGGTTCAATTGCTACAGGAGTCGTCGTTACCACAGGAGTAACACCCCCTGAAGAAAGCTGCTTGTACACATTAGGTTTATCAGAGGTAGCAGGAACCGGCAAACGTTGCTGATAGACATCCTCTACATTTTCAGGCAATTTGGCGAAATTCCCGTCTTTATCCATAGCCAGCTGTAAGCTATAAAGCTGATCATAACGGCGTTGCGTTAATCGGCGTACATCATTAGCATCGCCGACAATGGTCGGATGGATAAATACCAGCAGGTTTCGCTTTTCATTACTGTTGCTGTCAGACCGGAACAGGCGGCCTATGCCCGGGATAGCCCCCAAACCTGGTACAGCCTGTCGACTGTAAATAGAATTATCTGAGATTAGTCCACCGAGTACGACTGTTTGACCATGTTCAGCCAAGACTGCTGTTTTAATTGCACGTTTACTGGTAACCAAGTCTGTAGCTTGTCCTTTATTAGGCTGTACATTTGATACTTCCTGCTCCACCTCCAGCCGGACAGTACCATTTTCACCAATATGTGGAATAACTTTTAGAGTCACACCAACATCTTTACGTTCCACAGTTGTATAAGGATTTACACCATTTGCATTTGTTGTCACTGAACCGGTAACAAATGGGACATTCTGGCCGACAACGATATAAGCCTCTTCATTATCCATGGTAACAATAGAGGGTGTGGACAACAGATTAGACTTGGTATTGTCCTTTAAGGCCTGAATTAGGGCGCCATACAAACGTCGTGAGCCATCAGCACCTTCACGATAGTCACCTAAAAGAAGTGATGAACCTCTTAAATTACTGGCTGCATTAGCAAGTGCTGAACCACCAGCCAGATAACCAGCAGCAAGACTGGCGAGACTGCTTCCTACATTTGTAAAATTAACCAAGCCAATTCCACTGCTGATATCACCGAGTGCCCACTGCACTCCAAGCTGATCTGCATCATCACCAGCAACTTCAATAATTGCAGCTTCAATCAGAACCTGCTGGCGACGTATATCCAATTGCTGAATTGCTGATTCAATTTCACGCATCAGCTGGGGATCAGCCTTAACTACCAGAGCATTCTGGTTAGTATCCGCAATAATGCTAACCCCATTGGCATTAAAACTACTGATCGGATTTTGCCCGGAATTAGTGTTAGCGTTGAGGTTAATACCCGGTGTAGAAATTCCAGAGCCAGTGCCGCCCTGATTATTAGTGCCAGTATTATTAGTCAGGTTATTAATAGAATTACTGGAACCAGAATTATTTGAATTATTGTTGCTATTTACTGCCTGCCCGGTCACCAGTCCTTGCAGGATCTCGGACAGGTTCTGGGCACTGGCATATTTCAAGCGGAATACTTTAAGTCCCCCCAGACGGTCTGCTGAGGGTACATCCAGCATCTCAATCATATGCCGGATACGTTTACGTGTCGCCGGATCGCCTTTAATCAAAATACGGTTAGTCCGGTTATCTGCCATAATTCTTACCCGTGCCCCACTAAAATCTTTAGCAGCGCCCGTTGAACTCATGGACTCCAACAGTCCAATCACTTCTTCTGCCTGGCTCGACTGCAAGCTAATTGCTTCAATATCATTTTGCCCGGTACCATCGAGATTGCGGACAATTGTTTCTAATTGCGCAATATTACTGGCACGATCAGAGACAATGAGAGCATTTGTTCCTGCCACTGCAGCAAGATGTGCAAACTGTGGCATTAATGGACGTAAAGCTGGTATCAGGTCATTAGGATTCGTGTTTTCCAGCCAGATTACCCGGGTGACCACCTGATCACCACGTGCATTACGTCGTGCATCATAAGGAACACCTGAGCTTTTTATATTACTATCTGGAACCAGTTTAATAGTATTCCCTGATGGAATTGCCACTACACCGTTGACATTTAATACACCCAGGAACAGATCATAAACTTCATTTTTATTGAGTGGCTTATTAGAGATGACCGTCACATTTCCGCGGACCCGTGGATCAACTGCAAAATTTTTCCCTGTGATATCGGCAACTTCATTGATAAAAGCAGTCAGGTCTGCATCACGCAGATTAATTTTCCAGGTTTGTGCATAGGCTGCAGTGCTTATAGCAGCGATGACTGGTGCTGCAGCCACTAAAGCCCAAAGTGGACGATGATGTTGTAATAAAGCCATAGCCTGTTATTTTTCCTAACACTACTGTGAGGTATCCCCACTTAAAAACTTTGTTGGATGGTCATCACCTGATCACCACGTTTTATTTCTATTCTGACTTGCCCTTCACGTCTGGCTTGTTCAAGTAACTGAATATCACTTTGTCCCTGGCCGACAGGCTGACCGTTTACAGACATAATCCGGTCACCTGGGCGTAAACCCAGCTTACTGCGCAATGCGGCCGGTGTACGGCTGGTGACCTCATAACCGTTACCGGTCGAGCTTACACCCATTTCCTGCAAATATTGTTCACGGTCTTCCTGAATTTTTTGTATCGCCTGTCCTAAAGCAGATTGAGAAGAATTTGCAGGTGATGGCGAAGGAGCTGCCGAAGTGGCAGAGTCAGCGGGTGGCACAATCGGCTGGTTCAGGCCATTTTCAATTCCTTTAAACTGAACTTCACGAGATGTACCATTGGGTTGACGCAATATCACCCGGTCCCAGTAAACCTCTGCCAATTGAAATGAAGAATTAGCAATGGTTTCTCCAACCCGATAACGCTCTGCAATCTGGTCTACTTTAATTACAGCTGAGGAATAACGGTTTGGATAACCAATGACCACACCCTGCAACTCTATATTTAAACTTTCAGCAGATGTATTCGCCGCAGCACTTTGACCTGGTTCGTAAAACAGGGAAAATGAAGAAATATTTGGAACTTGTGGCTGCTGCGAACCCAGCATGACGCGCTCAAACTGTATGCCTTGTGGCGGTGCTACCACCCACCAGAACAACGCTGCCAGCTTCCAGCAAAAGATCAGAATTAATAATGCCAGCACAAACGGTCCAGCCCGGTCCAGTTTAGACCAGGAAATATCCTGGAGTTTATTCAGATAGGTTTTCATCACCAGTTGCCCCGTAATAGAGGCTGACGGGAGCTAATCACATAGGTATCGAGTCCAGCTTTACCGTCATAAGAAAGGACATTCAAGAGTAGACGCTGGGTTAGTTGCACATCCAGCATCATGTCCGGATCAAGAACCAGATTTGCCATTTTCTGTCCACGCTGATCTTGTATATTAAAGATAAGCTTTCCACCGTCGTCTTGAATCTCTCCTTTTAAAGAGGGTATATTCATTCGGTCCTGCCGTGAGCCCAAGCTATACAGGAGTTGTCCGCCTGCCCATTGCAGCTGGCCAGTTGCATTGCTAAAGCCATCATTTTTCTGATAACGTAAATTAATATTTTGAAGCTGAATACTATTGGCTGGCCATTGCCAGTCTACTAAGGTCTTTAAGGTTTCTGGCGCTATTTGGCCCTTCATCTCTTGAATAATTATTTTTTTACCTAAACCATAGGCCACTGTACCATTTAGCTTTGTATTGGCACTATGAATTTCCAGGTCTGCTCCCAAGCGTAATAGCAATAAGTCGAGAGGCCTGGTTTTCCAGCTGACTGATCCACGCAATTTATCTTTATGCCAGTCTGCCTGGCCCTGCCAGATATTACCGCTGACATTTTGCAAGGTTTGATTATCTTTTGAAAATTTTGAAATAATCCAGGCAGCAGGTATCTGTAACACTACAAATAATAAAAATGCCAGGACTGCAAATATCCACCACGTTAATTGCTTCGTTCTTTTATTCATTCAGCAATAACCAACATTTAATTTTTTTCCTATAACTATATTTCTCCCCTGCGTCCCATTATGCATAATTTTTCTACCTCGCCAATTCACTGCTATAAAAAAACCAAGCATTCATGCTTGGCTTTTTTAACATTCTAAGGCAGTCGAATGACAGTTCGATGAAACTTAGATCAGAAAATCTTCAAGTTTTGCACCTTTTTCAAGAGCTGCTACTAACCAGCGTGGCTGCTTACCACGTCCTGTCCAAGTTTCTTCAGGATTTTCAGTATTACGATAACGTGGCTCTACTGATTTACGTGTTGTTTTCTTGCGCTTTTGCGCTCCAAATTCTAGCAACTGTTCAATAGTCAGACCCACATTTTCAGCAATTTCTAAAACCTGTTCATAAGCTTCATCTACTGCTTGATCTTTTTTGCTGGCGATTAATGCTTCGGCTTCAAGCTGTAATCTTTTGAGATCTTCTACCGAAAGTTCACTAATATCTGGCTTCATTAATATTGGCTCCGCAACACAGGTTAATCATATTTATTTGAATTAATATTCAAACTCATATTATGTATTTTAAATACAATTATCAAGACTATTTAATTAAATTAATAACAATAACTCAACATAGCCAAATTAATATGAAATAGGAGGTTTTATTTAATAAAACTAATCATCGGTTATTTAAATCATGCTTAACAGTTTTTTCAATCTTAATGATTTTTTCTCTTATTATTTCAGGAATGAGTGTCTTTTGCATATTCTCTTTATCTACGCAAACAATTACTGCTTCTCCTAAAGCGACATTTTGTTGTTGGGCACTACTCCATATCAGGTAATTCATGCGAAAGGCACTATTCCTAATCTCTTCAACCCTGACGCCAATTTTCAACTGATCTGGATAAAATACCGGTTTAAGGTATTTACACTGGCTTGAAGCCACAACAGTATTAATATCAAGCTTGAATATATTCAAGCTATCAAGATAACAAATACGGGCACTTTCTATATAACGGTAATAAATTACATTATTGACATGCCCAAATGCATCCATATCTCCCCAAGCAACATTCTGTTCATAAATTACTGGGTAATCTGTTAACTTGGTCATATTAATTCCTTAAATCTTTAACTGCATAAAATTAGCGTCATTTTCAAAAATCAGATTTAATTGCTGAATTAAATCCTCATTTCCTTTAAATACTGTTTTGATCCTTAAATAAATCATCAATATATTATCTGGATAGAGTTCAAGTAACTGCTCTGCCTCCAATGCACGGTCAGTTGCTTGATATATGTGCCATTTTGCAAAACTTAATATAGGGATACTTGGGTACTTGTTTTCTAAAAATAAAATACGCTGCTCGACATATTCATAGTCAGGTTGCTGCTTAAGTAATTGTTGCTGAAACCATAAATAGAAAACATCTTGATCAAAATTATCAGCCAGCAGTAAATTGGCTAGTGATTCATGCTGCTGACTCATTTCAGGCATACGTGCCAGTAACTTAAGCCATAGAATCTGAATATCAGGTGTACGGTTCTGTATCTGACCTGCCATGTCCAAATAACGTTGCTGCAATGCTTGCAGATCATCAAGAGTTGCTTGGTCAAACTGGCCCAGCAGTTGCTGTAGCCACTGTTCTTTATAGTCGTGACTTAAGTGACCATATTTTCTGGAGCGCAAGTAGAGCCATGGATACTGAACTGCGAATTCCCCCCAGAGCTCATTAATCCTGTATTGATAGGCACTTTCCACTTGTTGTAACCAGGGAGACAAAGCATGTTGACTCAGAAATTCAAGATGAGTTAATGCCTGTTCAGGATCTTGCTGATGCAAAAAGATTTCAATCCGTTGTAGCTCTGCCAGTTCAAATGCATGGGGAGATGCCTGATTCAAGCTTTTCAATGCAAGGTCTGTCTCGGCATTACCTAAGAATAAGCGTGATTCAATCACTCCTCTTAATAGACCTGATTGAGAAAAGACCCGTTGAATAAATAACTGCTGATCCTGTTCCGCTTGTAACAGCCAAATCACTCCCAACTGCTCGTAAGGATGTAAGGTTTTGAAGTCAAGTACAGTTTCTGTTTTACGCTGTTCCCGAGCCAGATAACGTTTTAGTTGTAGCCAGACCAGCTGGATAATCAAACCGAATATTGCCAGTAAAGCTAGCCATATCCATAAATTGGTCTGCATTTGCCAGTTGCGCCATTGCACATAAACATAACCAGCACCGTAGCCATAACTTAGTACACTTAATAAGGCCAAAACCAGTAAGCTAACCAGTGTATAAGCAAGAAAAATCTGTTTCATACTGCCCCCTTAACCCAGTAATGTCATAGCACCAAGTTTCGGATTTGGTATGACTGGCAGATACTTCATATTCATTAAACGTTTTTTTAACTGCTGGCTGTCATAGTCGGGTAGCTGATTCAGCTGTTTAATTACATCATCCAGGCCCTGCTGGTATTCTGCATATTGCCCCTGCATAAGTGACTGTCTTACCAGTAACAGCCTTAGCTGTACCTCTTTGAGAACCAGTTGCCGATTCATCAATATAGCTCCTGGACGCTGAACTGGTTCAATCTGCAACCAGCGCTGCCAGAAATGTTGCGGCTGAATCTTGGCAGGACTTAAATTATTTTGCTGTATGGCCTGCTTCAGTAACTGGTCAGTTTCTAACAACAGTGCATCTAAAGATTCTTGTTGCCGAGTTTTAGCCTGCACGAACTGTTGAATCGCTAACTGATCTGTATGAATCACCTGATGTAGACTTTGTTTGAGTTCAGGTGCCAGTACATAGCCATGTAAATCACGATCCAGTTCTGATAATTTTTCCAGCGCATACACATACTGCTGCTGCCGGACAGCAAACTGAACCAGCTCTAAACGTTCACCAATTAATGCGACCGGGCTAAATTCTGCTAAAACGTCTGGACTTGACTGCTGCTGGGGAGACTGAGAGGGATTAGTGGAGGTAGTCACTGCTATCTGGCTAATCTGGCGCTGCAGAGCTACTACCTGGTCGTTGAGGCTTGCATTGAGCTGCTCAGTTCGATGCAAACTAACTTCTACTTCCGGTAATTGGCGGGAAACCTGAAACAGGTCATAACTAATTTTTGCCAACCAAGCCAACGCCAGAATGATTATACAGAATAAAAACTTTCTCATAATTTCCCTTGCAACTCTGCAATATACTGGAGTATGACCTCAGGTTTTAAATATTCTATTTTTGAAACCTGAAATTTGGCCTGATGCTGGATTTTATAACCGTGTATCAACTGATATAAACGCTCTCCCAGCACCAGATAATGACATAGCTGCAAAACAGACTGCTGATTCTGGCATAAATCCAGCCAGTTAGACCAGCTGGCTTCACTAGTAATAGGGACCAGCACCTGATTTCCGTATTGTATAATCTGTGCTGCAACTTTAGAAAAATCATGAATGCTTTGTGTCGGGCAGGACCGTTCGTATAAAATAAAGTTTAAAACCTTTATTCCCTGCTGATGCAGATTTTGCATCATAAACTGGCGCCCCCCCTCTCCGCGCCAGAATGCTACACTGTGCAGGTCATTAAATTGTCTGAATACATCAAGCTCAAGCATCCCCTCTGAGGTCTCAAGTTTAGGGACCTGACTGGAAATACTGTAATGCTTCAGGTGTTCAGCTGTAGTTTGGCCTACCGCTATCCATTGTAATTGTCTTAAATCGTTCAGGCTGATGCCACTTTGCTGAAGATACTGCATCCCAATATCTGCTGCTGCAGGACTCACTACCACAATTACCTGACAGAATGGCAGATTCTGATAGAGTTGTTGTAGCTGGAGTGAGTAAGCAGTTGGTGTTAGTTCAAGTAAAGGCAACTCAAGTACTTGATGACCTGCTTGCAGTAAGGCAAGACTTAATGCCTGACTGCGTTCTTGCGGGCGGGTATTAATAAATAGCATAAAACTTACTTATAAAGGGCTTTTAGCAGCTCGCCAGCACCTTGTGACAATAAATTTTCTGCCAATTCAACCCCCAACTGTTCAGCATGTTCCGGCTGTCCTGAAACTTGAGATGAAAGTAATATTAAGCCATCCACACTTCCTACACGGCCTTCAAGCTGGAGCTGGCCATTTTCCAGAGTCGCGTAAGCAGCAATCGGAACCTGACACCCTCCTTCCAAATGACTATTAAATGCTCGCTCTGCCCGTACACATATACTTGTCTGCTCATGCTGAAGTGGAGAAATCAGATCAAGTATGGCCTGATCATCTGTACGGCATTCTAGTCCTAGCGCACCTTGCCCAACAGCGGGCAGACTTAATTCCGGAGACAGGGTATGTTTAATGCGCTCACTCAATCCCAGACGTTTCAAACCAGCACTAGCCAGAATAATCGCATCATATTCACCTGCATCAAGTTTAGACAGACGGGTACCCACGTTACCACGTAAATCGAGAATATTCAGATCTGGACGGGCTTTCAAAATCTGGGTTTTACGGCGTAAACTTGACGTCCCGACTGTTGCCCCCTTTGGTAACTGCTCAAAGCCTTCAAAACGATTTGAAACAAAAGCATCACATGGATCTTCACGTTCACAGATCACAGGTAACGATAACCCTGTTGGCAAATGCATAGGCACATCTTTCATCGAGTGCACTGCCAAATCAGCACGTCCATCCAGCAAGGCAGCTTCAAGTTCTTTTACAAACAGGCCCTTACCCCCAATTTTTGCCAGAGGAGTATCAAGAATCTTATCGCCCTGGGTTACAAACGTGACCAGTTCTACCGTCAAGCCAGGGTGAAGTTCCTGCAAACGGGCACGAATATGTTCAGCTTGCCAGAGCGCTAGAGGGCTTTTACGGGTTGCAATTTTTAAGGTCATCATCATAATTCAGGCGTTAAAAAGTCCCTTTAAACTTAACGTGATCCCCTAAAAATGCAAGTAAATTATCGTCCAAAGCCGATAAAACCGTCCTATTTTAGTTCTTTAAAGCTTTTGTATCCGCTCACGCAGACCAGGTAAATGGCGACGGCTTACGGCCAGCCGCTCGTCAAGTTCACGGCAGCGTACCTGATACTGTCCGGAAGTCACAACCTCAAGCCCATCCAGATAGTCAACAGATACCAGTGCATTACGATGGATCCGGATAAACTTCTCCGAAAATTCCTGTTCAAGTTCTTTTAAGGTCTCATCAATCAAAATGCTGCCATGTTTATGACGTACTGTGACATATTTCTGGTCAGCTAAAAAATAGTAAATATTCTCCACAGGCACCAGCTCAACACCCCGATAACTTTTTGCAGTAATTTGCTGACGCTGTAATTTTGCCGTATCTATATCTTTCTGCTTCAGGCCCGACATTTGTGCCTGGTTCAAACGGGTCAGCCTGTCCAGAACCTGCTGCAGCTCACTGACCTCTATGGGCTTGAGCAGATAACCTTCCGCACTTGATTTAAAAGCTTCCAATGCATGATCTTCATAAGCCGTACAAAAGACAATCGCCGGCATAAGGTCCAGCTGGTTTAGCTGTTCAGCACATTGCAAACCATCCATTTCCGGCATTTGAATATCAAGCAATACAACATCAGGCTGATACTGCTGGACCAGTGCAATCGTATGCTGACCACTTGATGTTGTAGCGACTACATGGTGCCCGAGCTGGGTAACCAGACGAGATAAGCGTTCGACGGCCAATGGCTCATCATCACAAATCAGGATATCCATTTTTTCTCCTTGTCTAGACCAACTTCATTTAATTTATATATGTTGATCTGGACTCTGGTTTTATTCTTTTATTTATAATGGTACTGCACGATAGTGGTATAAATCCCCTCACCGGCAAAAGTTTGAAACTGTACAGACTGTCCAAAATAGGCCTGTAACCGCTCCCGTACACTTTGTATAGCAATACCATGACCTTTACGTAATGTTATTTTATCTAAAGAGTAAGGATTGGTAATGACTATAGTAACTTGATTTTGAAGTATTTCAACCAGTATACCGATGGTACCTTGAGTATAGACACTTTCAACTCCATGGAAAATACTATTTTCAATCAAAGGCTGTAAGGTCAGAAGTGGAATATAAACCTGATTTAAAGAGTGAGTATTTTCTATTTTCCACTCTACCTGGAGCCGTTCACCCAGACGCATCTGCTCAATTGAAAGGTAATGCCGGCACAAATCAATTTCCTGCTGTAAGCTGACCAGCTTGAGGTCTTGCAGGCTGGCACGAAAAAGTTTAGACAAGCTGATCAGCATTGTTTCAGCCTTGTCAGGGTCTGTACTGATGAGACTTACTACACTATTTATACTATTAAATAAAAAATGCGGATGAATACGTGCCTGCATGGCCTGTATACGGGCGTTTAATCCACTACTTTGCTGTCTGAACCATTGCTCCCGCATATACAGATAACGTAGAAAGATAACTCCCATCAATATCCCAAAACTGAGATTTAAACCTATATCTTTAAATGAAATATCGGAATCTATTCCCGTCCAGCTCAAATGACTACCCCAATAGTTCAGCATATTCAGACTGAAGGTAGATACCAGAACAATGCACTGAAGTAGCAGAAAACCGAACAGTAAGGCATAAAAATGGTTGAGCTGTCTGAACTGGTTTTGCCAGGTATCTACCAAAGCAGTAAAACACAATACTACCCATTGAATAAAAAAAATGTACTGTGCCAATTGGTCAAGCTGAAGGTTTTGCCATGTCCCCGCTTTTGCCAGAATAAGGATCAGTGACAACAGCGTACTGACCAGAAATAATTCGATTAGATATTGCCAGCGTCCACGCTTTGTAAAAGAATATAAATTATTCCGGTTATTTATTGATGGTATTGCGGAATTATCACGCTGTGCTTCGGCAAGCGCTGTTGAATTTGCTATACTCTTTTTTATTTTGCTGAGCCGACATGACCACATCTTCTCATTCCTCCAATACGCCTGCCCAGAATCAGACTTCCGGTATGTGGGGCGGCCGTTTTTCCGAAGCTACCGATGCTTTTGTGGCTGAATTTACCGCATCTGTACAATTTGACCAACGTTTTTATAAACAGGATATTGCCGGTTCAATTGCTCATGCGACCATGCTTGCCAAAGTAGGGGTACTGACCGAACAGGAACGTGATGACATTATTGAAGGTCTAACTGCCATTAAAGCAGATATTGAGGCAGGAAATTTTGAGTGGCGCATTGACCTTGAAGATGTACATATGAACATCGAGTCACGCCTGACCCAGCGTATCGGCATTACAGGTAAAAAACTCCATACCGGCCGTAGCCGTAATGACCAGGTCGCAACTGATATCCGTCTTTATGTCCGTGATGAAATTGATGCCATTTTAGATCTGCTGGAAAAATTACAAAAAGGTATTTTGGGTTTGGCAGCTAAAAATACCCAAACCATCATGCCCGGTTTTACCCATCTACAAACCGCACAGCCTGTGACTTTTGGTCATCATTTATTGGCCTGGTTTGAGATGCTGGTTCGTGACTCTGAACGTCTTATTGATTGCCGCAAGCGCGTTAATCGCATGCCATTAGGTTCTGCGGCACTTGCTGGTACAACTTATCCAATTGACCGTGCATATACGGCTGAACTTTTGGGTTTTGAAACAGTTGCTGAAAACTCGTTAGATGCCGTATCGGATCGTGACTTTGCGATTGAATTTAATGCTGCTGCATCTTTAATCATGATGCATTTATCACGCATGTCCGAAGAACTGATTCTATGGACTTCAGCACAGTTCAAATTCGTTAATATCCCGGATCGTTTCTGTACGGGTTCTTCAATCATGCCACAAAAGAAAAATCCCGATGTCCCTGAACTGGTACGTGGTAAAACCGGTCGTGTCTATGGTGACCTGATGAGCCTGTTGACCCTAATGAAAGGCCAACCATTAGCATACAACAAGGATAATCAGGAAGATAAAGAGCCATTATTTGATGCAATTGATACCGTACGTGGTTCATTGATGGCATTTGCTGACATGATTCCAGCTCTGGTACCCAATATCGATATCATGCGTGAAGCAGCCCTTCGCGGTTTTTCTACTGCAACAGACCTTGCGGACTACTTGGTAAAAAATGGAGTCGCTTTTCGCGATGCACATGAAATCGTAGGTAAAGCAGTGGCTCTGGGCGTTCAGGAAGGTAAAGATCTCTCTGAACTTAGCCTTGAACAGCTTCAACAGTTCTCTGACCTGATTCAGGCAGATGTATTTGAAAAAGCACTAACTCTGGAAGCTTCAGTAAATGCGCGTAACCATATTGGCGGTACGGCCCCGGCTCAAGTAGAAGCAGCTATTGATCGTGCGCATGCGCGTTTAGAAAAGCTTTATGCTTAAACGCTATATCTTAACTTTGGAGTATTGATATGTCTCGACAGGTGTTTTGCCGTAAATATCAAAAAGAAATGGAAGGGTTAGAATTTGCGCCCTTCCCCGGCGCTAGAGGTCAGGAACTATTTGACACGGTTTCTAAACAGGCTTGGCAGGAATGGTTACAGCACCAGACCACCCTCATTAATGAAAAGCGTTTGAATGTATTT
>NZ_DJJJ01000006.1:0-4821 GCF_002434085.1 Acinetobacter sp. UBA6571
CCTCATGTTTGAATTCGCCGTTCTATTTATATAAAAGATTAATAAATATATATTTTTAAGATTAGTATTTTATAAATTTTAATATTAACAAGGTCTATAAAATAAAAATACTTTTTTATTTTCAAGTTTTATAGGGCAGTAAAACTGTACATAGAAAAATCTTATTTGATTATGAGACCTTGGACTTAAAAAAGCCTTTTATAAAAAATAGCCTAAGTACTATTTCTAATAATGAACCTGATTGCGGCCTGCAATTTTAGCCTGATAAAGTTTTGCATCAGCTATTTCAAAAACTTTTGCTACTTCTCTCGAAGTTTCTGGCCAGAATGCGATACCGATAGAAATTGTTATCGGGCCGATACCATCGGTTAAGGTATTTTCCATTTTCTTTCTTAAACGTTCAGCACTTTTATATGCGTTTTCTATATCAGCTTGAGGCATAAGCACAACAAATTCTTCACCACCATAACGACAGCATAAATCATTTTTCCTAAAGTTATTTAAAATATGTTGAGCCACTTGCTTTAAAATTCTGTCACCTTGAGCATGACCATAAGAATCATTAATCTTTTTAAAATAATCAATATCTATCAGTAAAACTGCAAAGTGAGTCTGGGTACGAGTCATTTCCTCAATAAAGATTTCTAGTCCTCTGCGATTAAAAAGGCCAGTAAGTGGGTCAGAGTTAATATGAAAATTCATTTCATCAATTTTATGACTAAACTTCTCTACACTGGAAAGTAGGGAAAATTTGAATTTTTGCACTTCGTAGTACCATGGTTTGATCGCCTTAATTTTCACTTCAGTTTCTGGCTGGTTTAAAGAGCTGGCAATTTTGGCGAGGTCATGAAGAGGAGAGGCTATAAAGGTAGAGGCCTTCCATACTAGATAAAAAATTAGGAGATAAAAAAGAAAAATTCCTGCAGACACTCTAGAAATAATTGATTTCGCGCGTTCAAGTAATTCATCTGTAGGCTGTTGTGAGACTACAATCCAATTAGTGGTGGGAATATGCGCGAAACCGACCAGATTCTTTACTCCCATACTGTTTACTAATTGAATTTTACCGTTCTTCTTTTTATTCATATAACTCAACCCTGTATTCCCGGTTATAGTTTGACCTATTCTTTTCATATCAGGGTGAAATATAATTTTATTATTCTGGTCTAATACATACATATAACTATTTCTATAACTGTATTGAATGGTCAGTAGCTCATTGATGATATTTTTTTCTTTCAGATAAATTGCTGCGCCTACATAGCCTTTGTAGACATGGTTATGGTCAAAGATAGGCTGGGAGATAAAAACAATTAAATTATTTTTAACTGAATAATATGGAGGAGAAACATAGGATTGCTTATTTTTCAGAGATTCTTGTGTTCCTAGTGACATTTGAACCTGCTGTTTGCTTAGGTTTAGATAATCAGGAGTATATTCAACAATAATTCCTTTAGAGTTACATATAACTACAGTATTGAAGTGATGTGATTGTCTCCTAAGACGATCAACTTCTGATGCTCTTACAGTTTCGTTGTTAAAAGACTTTCCTATAACTTCAGCACTATATTTGAGCTCATCCAAAGCTGTCTGAAATTGACCATCTGTGTTTAAAGCAATTTTAGAAGCATATTCATAATTAATTGAAAGTGAGTTTTCTATTAATTCCTGCTTGAGAATGCTATAGCTTATAAGGAGAGAAATAACAAATAAGGCGGAAACCGCTAAAATAGTTAAAATTAAAATTAATTTCCTTAAATTAAGCTTAAAGTAATTTTTTAAATTATAAGTGAGCATAGATGAGCTGACATTAAGGTAGAGTACATCTCTCATACTACTGTATTTAATATTACTAAATATTTATTCTTTGTTTCTATAAGTTAGACCATAGGCAGGCAGGATCAAAACAGTTCTCATAAATTTTATTATATTGCCAACACATATATAAGAGCGTAATTTATTTAGTTATACTGTAGTATAGTTAAGTTATTAAATTAAATCTGGCTATAAATTGTACTAGCTCAAACCTGATCTGACAGTTACCCATTTTTTATTGTGCCTGTCAGGTTAAATTTGAGCTAAATTTTTCTCAGCCCAAATCCGTTTTCCATCAAGTAAAGTTTCAAGTGGTGTACGACCACAGCACATTTTTCCTTGATGAGTCCGTTCAGTATTATAGAATTTCAGCCAATCGTCTAGATCAACTTGTAATTCTTCCAATGAGCTATAAAGCTTCTTCCTAAACGTAATTTGATAGAACTCCTGCAAAATCGTCTTATGGAAACGCTCACAGATACCATTTGTTTGCGGCGAAGCTGCTTTTGTCTTCGTGTGATCAATATCATTAACTGCCAGATACAACTCATAGTCATGTTGTTCTACCTTACCGCAATACTCATTACCTCTGTCTGTGAGGATGCGAAGCATTGGTAAGTCCTGAGATTGATAGAATGGCAACACACGATCATTGAGTAAATCAGCCGCTGTAATCGGTGTTTTTGTTGTATAGAGCTTGCAATGAACGACCTTGCTATAAGTGTCGATGAATGTTTGTTGATAGATTCGTCCAACACCTTTGAGATTCCCGACATAAAAGGTGTCTTGCGCGCCTAAATAGCCTGGATGAGCTGTTTCGATTTCACCACAAGCAACGTCATCCTCATGCTTACGTTCAAGTGCCGCAACCTGGTGATCATTTAATTCAATACCATCCTGTGCCACTTTAGCCTCAAGTGCTTTTAAACGCTTCTTAAAGTTTTCTAAATCATGACGAAGCCATATAGAGCGAACCCCACTCCCTGAAACGAATACACCCTTCTTGCGTAATTCATTACTAGTACGGTGCTGACCATATGCGGGATATTGAATTGCGAAATCAATAACAGCCTGTTCAGTAGCATCATCTACACGGTTTTTTAAATTTGGTACTCGACGGGACTTATTAATCAGTGCGTCAATATCACCAGACTTCACTAATTCCTGATAGCGATAAAATGTATCTCTTGAAACACCCATCACTTTGCATGCTCTGGATACATTCTGAAGCTCTTCAGCTAAATTGAGCAGACCTACTTTGTGTTTAATGATTTGATTGTTAGTATGCAACATAAGAAAGTTACCTTTGTTTGATTAAGATTTCGACACCTTTATCAAAACGGGTAACTTTCTCTTTTTCAAGAAGAATGTACGATCAAGTCTGAACTAATACATATAATTTTTTTAATTAAAACAGATATTTATATTTTTAAGTTTTAGTTTTACCTGACAGTTTATGCTCAAACATATTTTTATCTGCTGCGATTGCTGCTTTGTTAAGGCCATGATGAGGTCGCCGCGAAGCAACTCCAATAGCGGCATCTATTCCGGCTTCTTTAAAAGCCTCCTGAATACGGTGAAATAAAGCTAAAGCACCTTCTTGATCATTTTCTATACTTAAAATACCAAATTCATCTCCACCCAAGCGAGCCACAATATCTTTACGCCTTACACTAGCAAGAAGTACAGAGGCTGTTCTTTGAATTAATTCATCGCCGGAAGTATGCCCCAGACTGTCATTAACAGTTTTTAAATTATTGAGATCAACAATGAGAATTGAAGCAGGGTGTCCATGCCGTTTACAACGGTCTTCTTCAGCACTGACCAAATTATTCTAAGCTCTACGATTATATAGCTCAGTTAAGCTATCTCTTAATGCTTCAGCTTCAAGTCTTTCATGTTGTCGAATTTTCTCGTTTTCACGTAGCTCAGTTTGTAAGATATAACTTAATAACTGTGCAAAAAGCTCAATCATTTCAGCATATTGTAAAATTGATTCTGGTTGTGGTTGTGGGTCAACTGCGCATAATGTACCGAACAGGCTGCCATCTTCATTAAGCAGGGGCTGACCAATAATAAGCTTCTATGTTGACCTGCTTGTTTATAGGTGCATTAGCATATAGAGGAATATCTCTAGAGCGAGGTACAATTCTGGGTACTGTTTCCGTCACCATCTGCGAGCATAGCGTATCGGTCCAGTTCAGGACTTGGCCTTGCTTGACATTATATCCATGATCTTCACACTGTAAGATGATCCAGTTTTTACCTTCTACTCGGGTAATCATCCACAGGTTAAAACCAAGATGGGCATGCAAGTAGTGCAGGACAGCTTGCCCAGCCTCTTCAAAACTTTTGTAATTAAATCCATTTATCATATATTTTATTTACCTGATTAATAGCTTCTGTTCAAAATGAATAGCTAGAGCTTACTTACTTTCAAAGTTGAACTTATTCTTGCAGAAAACTATTTTTCTTAAACTTTAGTCTTTTAAAAGCTTATATCCTTAAGAGAAAATTATGCTATCAGCCCTTATCATACAAGAAGCTTTTCAGTAAAAATTCATTTTTAATTTTAAGAGAAGGATTAATTATATTAAATAGATGATCATGAAATATAAAATTTATAAGAATACAAGAGGTTAATTGTGTTTAAAATCCATTTAAATAAAAAAATATTTTATTATTTTGTATACATATTAAATTAAATCATACAAAATTAGTCAGAATTTATTAAAGAGAAGGTAAAAATTGTGAGGATAAGATTAGTTGCACTTTTCTTATTATTTGTTGGTGGATTATTCTATTATGCTTATAAATCTCAGCATGAACATGTACTTAAAAGAAGAGCGAATATTATGTCTACAGCACCTTTCCATACTTCTCCAGACCGTATTTATTCAGGAAAAAACTTTAAATTTACTAAAATTGATCAAAATGGACAGATCATTTTTAAGAGAAAAGAAGAATGAGCTCAATGGCGGTATGTAGGCAGAGTAAAACTTGAAG
>NZ_DJJJ01000056.1:0-8685 GCF_002434085.1 Acinetobacter sp. UBA6571
TTTTTTTGGATCTGATAAAACCCGCAAGCGTACAATAACCCTATCGCGTTAGGCATTTTTACTGACCTGCGAACCAAGACGTTCAAAAGTATTTGCAACCTCTTGCGCAGTATAAAACTCTGTGCCTTCATTTAGCAGATTAGCTGTCATATTTGCTAATCCGTTTAATCCTTTTTCTATACTTTCATCTCTTGCCGAACCTGCATTAAAGGTGAGTTGTATATCTATGATAGGTAAATCTTGTGATTCGACGAACAGACTACGGACCTTATAGCGATTTGTCAGATCATGTACATAAGGTGCCTGATATTCCTGCTTCTTAGAAATGCTGCGTAAGCTTTGTAAGGTAGAAAGAGAATATAGTTTACTATTATCCTGCTCAAAGTCAGCTTCCTGTAAATTGACTTCAGCAATTGCCGACAAACTTAGAGAAAGGCTGGCCATTAATAAAGGCATACGTAGATGAATCATAGCAATCCTTTCTTTATTTTGAATCTTGAGGAAGCGGAGATAAATAAAGCGTACTCAGATTTTCACGGACAAAATAGGCATTTGCAACTCGCTGTATATCTTGTGGCGTCACTGTTTCATAGTGCTGTGGCAGTTTATCCAGTAAGCGATAACTTAAGCCATTAATCTCCAGATTCCCGATCATTTTAGCTTGCCCAGCGATATCATCTTGACTGTAAATTAAACTAGATACGAATTGTGTAATTACACGTTCCAGTTCATTGGAATTCACCGCCTCAGTTTTGAGCTGATCCAGTTCTTTCTGTATGGCTTCTTGTGCCTCTTGGAAACTGACTCCATCTGCAGGTAAGGCTGTAATATTAAAAAGAGTATCTCCGCGGTTATAAGGATCATAACTTGCACTGACAGCAGTCAGTATTTTTTTATCCCTTACCAGCCGGTTCTGTAAACGTGAAGAAATACTGCCATCAAGTAGGGACTGAATAATGGTAAGGGCATAGGCATCCTGAGGATTTTTGGCAGTTTTTAATGAACGGACATTCCAAGCCATATACAGGTTATTAATTTGGACCGGAAGAGAAAGCTCCATATGTCGATAACCTGGGCGGTCAAATTCGATGACATCATTACGTTCTGGTGTTTTACGTGCAGGAATTGACCCAAAATATTTTTCTACCTGCTTTAAAGTTGCTTCCACATTTACATCGCCCACTATAATTAAAATAGCATTGTTAGGGGTATACCAGTTGTGATACCAGTTCTTCAGGTCATTTAACTGAATATTCTGCAGATTTTTCATATAGCCAATTACGGGCTGGCGATAATGACTTGTAGGATAGGTAATCCATTTAAATCGTTCAAAAGCCAAAGTTCGTGGATTATCATCAGTACGTAACCGGCGCTCTTCCATGATGACTTTAATTTCTGGCTCAAAGTCTTCCTGTTTAAGCACCAGGTTAGTCATACGGTCAGCTTCAAGTTCCAGTGCGAGTGGTAAATAGCTTTTCGGATAAAGCTGATAATAGTTGGTATAATTGGTAAAGGTTGAGGCATTAACACTACCGCCATAAATGCGGCTTAAACGGGTAAACTCATTATGAGGTACTTTGGTTGTTCCCTTAAACATCATATGTTCTAAAGCATGTGATATACCTAGCAGATTACCAGACTCATCACTACTGCCGACCCCATACCAGATTTGGGTCATTACTACAGGTGAACGATGGTCCTCTCGAATAATAACTTTTAAACCGTTGCTTAATGAGGTTTCTACAGTTGTTCTGGAAAGTTCAGTCGTGGTTTGAGCCTGTAGGGTTGTAGATATCACCACTGTACCAGCCATAATGCTTAAAGATATAAAAAGAAAAGGAGAGATAGATTTAAGATGTTTTTTGAACTGTCGTGTAACTTGAGACACTATTATTTCCGGTCAAGTATGTATAATTTTGTTCTATTGTTCAAAAAACAGGGCTTTAACGCAAGCCATAGTTGTTGAGTTTTGGTTGAGACTTAGCCTAAGCATCATGCGCGGTCAGGAATCTATGCTAAACTCTTTCTTTTTTAACGCGATGCTTTTCAAGGAATCGGCATGCAACAGCAATCTAATGTGCAAAATAAATTCTTGATTGATTCTGATATCGGGGATGACGATGTCACTTTACCTAGCTTACCTGCTGTTGACGTTCCCATTATTGATACTCCAAAACAAGAACAACCTGTCACTGCCAGTATTCAGAGTGTAGAGGCAGATGAAGAGAAATCTAAAGGCAGTTTTTTTAGCCGGATGAAACAGGGGCTGACTAAAACCCGTAAGAACTTGGCAGATGGAATGGTCAATATCCTGATCGGGGGTAAGGAAATTGATGATGAGTTGCTTGAAGAGGTTGAAGAGCAATTACTGGTTGCCGATATTGGTGTAGAAGCAACCAAGACAATTATTAATAATTTGACTGAGCGGACTGCTCGGGGTGATTTGATTTACTCACATTCACTTTATAAAGCTTTACAAGAAGAACTGGTTGCCTTGCTTGCGCCGCGTGTTAAACCCTTACATATTGACCCGAATAAAAATCCTTATGTGATTTTAGTGGTAGGTGTAAATGGTGTAGGTAAAACCACCACGATTGGTAAGCTGGCTAAGCGCTTACAGGGAGAAGGCAAGAAAGTTATGCTGGCTGCGGGCGATACTTTCCGTGCGGCTGCAACTGAACAGTTGCAAATCTGGGGGGAGCGTAATGATGTTCAGGTGGTTGCGCAGGGACACGGTGCCGATAGTGCATCAGTTATTTTTGATGCTTTCGAAAGTGCTCGTGCTAAAGGAATTGATGTGCTAATCGCCGATACTGCAGGACGTTTGCACAATAAAAGTAATTTGATGGAAGAGCTTAAAAAAGTTAAGCGTGTTATGCAGAAAATTGATGCGACAGCTCCACATGAAATTATGCTGGTTGTTGATGCTGGTACAGGCCAGAATGCTATTAATCAGGTGCAAATGTTTGATGAAGCTGTTGGTTTAACCGGTTTAACTATTACCAAACTTGATGGTACTGCTAAAGGTGGTGTGCTGTTTAATATTGCAAGTCGTACTCATGTACCAATCCGATTTATCGGGGTAGGCGAAAAAATTGATGACTTGCGTCCATTCTCTGCCAAAGCTTTTGTTGCTGCTTTATTTGAAACTGATAAGTGATCTGGCTTATATCTTAAAGAACTCCGCTAAATGCGGAGTTCTTCATTTTTTAAAGTATAAAATAATAAATCTGCTTTATTTTAGAGTCAGAAATAAAGAAATTTAAGAAATTTTTAAAGTATTGTTCCAAAAATAAAACACTATGTTATTGATTTAAGGCTGACGTTATTCCCGGATTCTTATAAACTGATTTTAACAAACAACAGATTATCTGTCTTTAAAGTACAGAAAGGACTAAAATTATGTCATTTATGAATCACGTTAAAAATCGTCGTACAATTTATGCAATTGGTAATAATGTCAACGTAAACCAGGCAAAAATCGAAGAAACAATTCGTGAGGCAATCAAGCACAGTCCATCTTCATTCAACTCACAGTCTTCCCGTGCTGCGATTCTGTTTGGCGAATCTCATACCAAATTCTGGGAAATTGTACGCGAGACTTTACGTAAAATCGTACCGGCTGAAGCATTTGCAGCAACTGACGGGAAAATCAGCAGTTTTGCAGCAGGTTATGGCACAGTTTTATTTTATGAAGATCAGGATGTAGTTAAAGGCTTGCAGGAACAATTTGCCGCCTATGCAGATAATTTTCCAGTGTGGTCAGAACATTCTACTGCAATTGCGCAGTTTGCTGTCTGGACGGCTTTATCTGAACAGGGTATTGGAGCTTCACTACAGCATTATAATCCAATTGTAGATGAAGAAGTCGCCCAAACTTTTGGTATTCCGGCAAGCTGGAAATTACGCGCTCAACTGGTATTTGGTTCAATTGAGGCTCCGGCAGGTGAAAAAACTTTTATGGATGACGCAGCACGCTTTAAGACATTTAACTAAACTTTCTAAAATTGAAAAAGAGTACCTGTAGGTACTCTTTTTTTATTTTAAACATATAGATCATTCTTAATAAATTAAAAGAAAAACTTAGCATTTAATAATTTAATCAAAATTAAAATCTAAGGTTCAAGATGTCATAAAATAGTCATAAATGCATAGCATAGTGCAGCTAGAATTTAGATATAACATGTAGAGTACCTATTATGCTTTCAAGGTTGTTCATTGCAGCTTTAATATTTTCACTAGGAAATGTCGCATATGCTGCAGTAACTATTGCAGCGCCAGAAGTTATTGATGTATTGGCAGTAAATGATCAGGAAGTAAAAAATAACTTTCTACGTTCACAAGAAAGTACGTATGAAATTGATGCAGGCAAGGCAAGTTTAAGCATACGCTATAGGCAGTTCTTTCAACATTTAAATGGCGAACATGACATTCTGAAATCAGGTGTGGTAACCGTTCAGACACCAGATCTAAAAGATGGTGAAACTTATACTTTGGCATTGGTAAATCCACCCCAGTCTTTTGAAGCAGCAAAAATATATGCAGCTCAGCCAACAGTGGCTTTATATAACAGCAAAAATGAACTGGTCGTGCAACAGACCGGTGCAAATACTGAAGCTAAACCTTGGTTAGGTAGCGGTTTGCTAGGACGCAGTTTTGATTTGACCCAAAAGCAGATAAAGCCATCAGTTCATCAGCCTGAGCCTACTTATACTGCTTCAATTGTAGATACAGTAAAAACTGCTATGACCAGTAGAAACACTCAAACAGATCAGCAGTTAATTGAACTCTGGAAAAAAGCTTCTAAAGCAGAGCGGCAAAGTTTTATGAATTGGATAGCCGAACAGGCGCAATAAAAAAGACCTCAAGATGAGGCCTTTTTAAAATAAGAATTTACTACTGAAGCAGCCAGATATAATAGCCTAGTAGCATAAGGGGCCAAGCGATAACTGGGCTAAACAACCATTTCCATAACCAAAAACGGGGCACAAACCCTACGCCATAAATAAATCCCCCTGAAATTCCTAACATAATCAGCATGATCATACGATGGTTATACTGACCATGCTGATCCAGCATAAGTGCAGGATGGATCAGCATAATGGCTGCAAGTGGCAATGCCAACAGGAAAGAAACAGCCATAATCAAACGATGAACGGTAAGCCTCATTGATGTTGTCATTACTACAGCCATGCTATTACTCCTCATCCAGATTTTGATGATGTTCGATATAGAGCGCGCTGAGCACACCTGCAAAACAGGCCATCAAGATTCCTAAAATCCACGCGAAATACCACATAAGCATTCTCCTGATAAAACTTAGTACAAGCTGTGTGAATTGGCTTTGATGTGTTTGTTGGTAATCACGCCCCACATTTTGTAATAACACCAGGTGGTGTAACACAAAATAATTGGAACAAAAATACAGGCTGCAACAGTCATTACAGTGAGTGTATTTTTACTTGATACTGCATCCCACATGGTCAAGCTAGCGACAGGGTTGATGCTTGAAGGCATAAGGAATGGGAACAACGCAAAACCAGCTGTTAAAATGGCACCAATCACCATGAAGGATGTGCCCAGGAAGCTTAAACCAGCTTTGGCTTTCGCAGCAGCTACAATCACAATCAGGCTTCCCAAGATTGCCATGATCGGTGCCATCATGGTGATTGGATAAATTGAGTAGTTATTCATCCAGCCATGGTTGCCATTGGTAATCACTTCTTTGGCAAGAGGGTTTGCTACAGCGTTAGTGTCAAATGGTTGAGCTAAAGTATAGCCTTCAATATTACCGAAATATAACCATGCTCCAGCGCCCAAGAAGCAGACTAAGAATACTACGCCCATCAATTGAGTTGCTTTAGCAGAGCGTGCATGCAAGTCGCCATCAGTACGAAGCATTAACCAGGCACCGCCATGCGCACTTAGCATAGATAAGCTGACGATACCGCAAACTAGTGCAAATGGGTTAAGTAGGGCAAAGAAGCTACCAGTATAAGTTGAACGTACGGTTTCATCTAAAGTAAATGGTACGCCCAGGAACATATTACCGAAGGCAACACCGAAAACTAAAGCAGGAACTGCACCACCAACAGCTAGACCCCAGTCCCAAGAGTTACGCCATTTTTTATTCTCAAGTTTAGAGCGGTAGTCAAAACCAACAGGTCTTAAGAAAAGAGCGAACAGTACGAGTAATAATGCCCAGTACATGCCCGAGAAGGCTGTTGCATATACCATTGGCCATGCAGCAAAGAGTGCACCGCCAGCTGTAATGAACCAGACCTGATTGCCGTCCCAGTGAGGAGCAATGGTATTGATTGCTGCACGACGTTCTTCATCATTTTTACCTACAAATGGCATAATTGCCATGGAGCCCATATCAAAGCCATCGGTGAGCGCAAAGCCAATCAGCAGCACACCAACCAAAACCCACCAGATTATTTTGAGGAGTTCGTATTCAATCATGATTGGGCCTCTCCAGATACGTGTTGTGGAAGAACAATATCATCTTGCTCGGCATTTGATTTTTCAAAATGGTATTTGCCAGTATGTAAAGAACTTGGGCCTAAGCGAGCAAATTTAATCATCAAGTACATTTCGATAATTAAAAGTACGGTATAGAATGCTGCAAGTGCCAGGATTGAACCCCAAATGTCTCCAGTGCTTAAGCTTGAAGCAGAGAGGTGTGTAGGTAGAACTTCACCAATTGTCCACGGTTGGCGGCCACCTTCAGCCACATACCAGCCAGTTTGTGTAGCAATCCAAGGCAGTGGCAGGCCGTAAAGAGCAAATTTAAGCAACCAAGGTTTGTTTTCTGCATTGCGTTTAGCCACTGCATAAGTTGCAAGAATAAATAGAAGTAGCATGAGGAAACCTGATGCAACCATGGCACGGAACGAGAAGAACAGGGCAGTAACGTTGGGAATTGTATCCTTGGTTGCTGCTTTGATGTGCTCTTCAGAAGCATCTACAATATTGGGTGAATATTTTTTCAGAAGCAGTCCGTAACCCAAGTCTTTCTGGTTTTCTGTAAATGAAGCCATGAGTTCTGGAGAACGGTCACCTGCACGAAGTTTTTCAAGTTCAGCATATGCAGTCATACCATTACGGATACGAAGCTCATGTTGAACCATGAGATCCTTCAGACCTGTTACTTCTTTATCAAGAGAACGTGTTGCAATAATACCCATCACATATGGAATTTTGATGGCATAGTCAGTACGCTCTTCTTCCTGATTTGGAATACCAAATAGTGTAAATGGAGCAGGTGCCGGATGAGTTTCCCATTCTGCTTCAATTGCAGCTAATTTGGTTTTTTGTACATCGCCAAGTTCATAACCTGACTCATCGCCAAGCAGAATCACTGAAAGTGTAGAGGCTAGACCAAAGATTGCAGCAATGGCGAAAGAGCGCCGTGCAAAAGGCAGATCACGTTTTTTGAGCAAGTAGTAGCTTGAGATGGCTAAAACGAAAACCGCACCAGTCACATAACCTGACGATACGGTATGAACAAACTTAACCTGGGCTACAGGGTTGAAAATTAGTGCGCCGAAATCAACCAGCTCCATACGCATGGTTTCAAAGTTGAACGCTGCGCCTACCGGGTTCTGCATCCAGCCATTGGCGACTAAAATCCAAAGTGCCGACATGTTGGAACCGAGCGCCACCAGCCAGGTCACGCTCAAATGCTGAACTTTGGAAAGTCGGTCCCAGCCGAAGAAAAACAGACCGATAAACGTCGATTCAAGGAAAAATGCCATCAGACCTTCAATAGCAAGTGGCGCACCAAAAATATCACCGACATAATGTGAATAGTACGCCCAGTTTGTACCAAACTGGAACTCCATGGTTAAGCCTGTCGTTACACCTAAGGCAAAGTTAATACCAAAAAGTTTTCCCCAGAATTTGGTCATATCCTTATAAATTTCTTTGCCAGAAATCACATAGGTGGTTTCCATAATGGCAAGAATAAAAGCTAAACCAAGAGTAAGAGGTACAAATATAAAGTGATACAACGCGGTCATGGCAAACTGAAACCGCGAGAGATCGACCACGCTTTCTGAAATCATCAACGTGTCTCCTTAAATTGAGAGGGAGTACCGGCAATATGCTCGGCAACTTGAGTGTCAAAGTTCTTGGGAATTGTTGGAGAATCGAACCAGATATTCTTAATAGTAATTAAAATTACAATCTTGATTATTAAAATAAGTGTAATTTCTCTAACTATACGCTGGTTAAAATTTTTGGGAGTTAAGCTCATGGAAATAAGCCTATTTAAATACCTGTCTATATTATTAACCAAATAAAAACAAAAAATAAATACTTAAAACAGTTAAAATAAAAATATATTATTAAATAATTATAAATCAATAATTTGAAAATAAAAAAATAATTTTTTATTTAATAAAAATAAAGTTTACTAAAATGGTTAGATTAAGAATTTTATAATTCCGACTAATTTAGTTTAATTAATAATTAAATCAGATTAAAACAGTTGTATTTATAAATTAAAGTAGATTAAAAAACTTGGGATTAAAAATAAAATTTATTAATTATTTAGTTTGGATTAACAGTATCCTGTAAGTAAGGAAGTCAAAACTAATAAATAACCAATATACTAGATATGTGTAAGTCAACACTTATACAAAAGCTACTGGTATATCCGGCAGAGTAAAACTTGAAGTG
>NZ_DJJJ01000064.1:0-13588 GCF_002434085.1 Acinetobacter sp. UBA6571
TAAAGTACGCCTTGAACGTACCGGATTCTTCGAGAATGTTACGATTAAGCCGGCACGTATACCGGGTGCACCGGATCAGATTGACTTAAATGTCGATGTAAAAGAACAGCACTCTGGTACTAGTACACTAGCAGTTGGCTATTCACAAAGTGGCGGTATTACGTTCCAGGCCGGTTTAAGCCAAACTAACTTTTTAGGTACGGGTAACCGTGTATCTATCGACCTGTCCCGTTCGGAAACTCAAGATTACTATAATCTGAGCGTAACTGATCCATACTTTACCATTGATGGCGTCAGCCGCGGTTATAACCTGTATTATCGTAAAACCAAACTTGATGATGACTATAACGTCAATAACTATGTAACTGATAGTTATGGTGGAAGCCTGAGTTTTGGATATCCGATTGATGAAAACCAGAACCTGAGTGCTTCTTTAAATATTGATAATACAGAAGTAACTACAGGACCATACGTTTCTACTTATGTTCGTGATTATCTGCTTGCCAATGGGGGTAAAACTTTAGATACCACCCAATATTGTCTTGTTGATCGTGTAAAAGATGAAGCCACTGGGGCTTATAATTGTCCTGAGGGTCAACTTTCAGATCCTTATGGAAATAAGTTTGGGGGTGAATTCCTGACCTATAACCTAAATTTAGGCTGGTCTTATAATACTTTGAACCGACCTGTATTCCCAACCAATGGTATGTCGCATCGTATTAATGCTGAAATTGCACTTCCAGGCAGTGATGTGGAATATCAGAAATTGACTTATGATGCCCAGGCATTCTTCCCGTTAGGTAAGGATTTTACTTTACGTACCTATGGTAAGCTTGGCTATGGTAATGACTTACCATTTTATAAAAACTTCTATGCGGGTGGTTATGGTTCGGTCCGTGGTTATGACGTAAGTACTTTGGGTCCTAAATATCCGGGTGTAACCTATTCTGAAACTAAAGTAGAAGATCCGTCTCCTGAAGAAGTCGGGGGTAATGCTTTAGTACAGTTTGGTACTGAACTGGCATTGCCACTTCCATTTAAAGGCGACTGGACCCGCCAGGTGCGGCCTGTAATCTTTGCTGAAGGCGCACAGGTATTTGATACACAATGTGACGTTTCAAACTCAACCATTTTCTATAAAGGGCAAAGTTTAGACAGCAAAAAATACTGTGAAGATAACTTTGGCTTTGATTTGGGCGAAATGCGTTATAGTGTGGGTGTAGGCTTTACTTGGATTACCATGATTGGTCCTATTTCGCTCAGCTATGCATATCCTCTAAATGATAAAGAGGGTGACGAGACCCAAGCTGTACAATTTGAAATTGGCCGTACTTTCTAAGTACGGTTTGATACTAACTACATTAAATATGACAGGGATGTTCTACATGAAAATAATAAGACCACTGGTGGTAAGTTTAGGCCTGAGTCTGGCTGGTCTTACTCATGCGGCAGGATATGGGGTGATTGATCTGGAGCGTATTGTTGAAAACAGTACCTATCTGAAGCAGCAAAATGCCAGCTTGAGCCAGTCAGTCAAACCTTCTAGCACCCGTCTGGAACAGATTGGTAAAGAGATTGAAGCTTTACGCCAGAAAGCACAAAATAATAATAAAATCAGCGAGACTGAAGCACAGAAACTAAGTGCGCAGTATCAAGCTAAAATGGGCGAATTTAATACACTGCAGCAATCTTTACAGACACAAGTGCAGAATACACTTCAAACTATGAATAGAACCTTTGAGGCTCGTGTCAAACAGGCTGCTGAACAATTGCGCCAAGAAAATAACCTTGATCTTGTTTTGAATAAAAACTCGGCACTTGCCTATGACCCTAAACAGGATTTAACTGATAAAATGATTCAAAAGGTCAATGCAATTAAATAATCAATGAAACAACAACGTTATCGTCTGGAAGAGCTGGCTCATCTGGTACAGGGACAGCTGGTCGGACAACCGCAATTCGAATTGCAAGGGCTTGCCAGTCTGGAAAATGCCCAGAATAATCAGATTGCTTTTGTAAACGGGCATAAATATCTTGAGCAGGCGCGTTCTTCCAAGGCGGGCGTGCTGATTACCACTGCAGAGTTACAGGCACAGCTTCCAGAGCATCAGAATTTCTTGATTGTGCCTAATCCCTATCTGGCTTTTGCCATCTTAACTCATGCTTTTGAGAGAAAAACAAAAGCAGTAGGTATTGAAAATACGGCTCAGATTCACTCTTCCGCCATTATATCTGATACAGCTTATATAGGTCATTATGTGGTTATTGGTGAGGACTGTGTAATAGGTGATCATACAGTTATACGGTCACATGCAAAGATTGATGATGGTGTGGAAATTGGCAAGCAATGTTTTATTGACTCTCATGTGACCATTACCGGTGAATCTAAAATTGCTGACCGTGTCAGAATTCATGCTAATACTGTTATTGGCAGTGAAGGTTTCGGCTTTGCACCTTATCAGGGAAAATGGCACCGAATTGTACAGCTAGGCTCAGTTCATATAGGGAATGATGTGCGGATCGGTTCAAATTGCAGTATCGATCGAGGCGCACTTGACGATACAGTTATAGAGGAAGGTGTAGTTATTGATAACCTTGTGCAAATTGCACATAACGTTCATATTGGTGCACATACTGCAATTGCGGCCAAATGTGGTATTGCAGGAAGTACCCGAATTGGCAAAAACTGTATACTGGCTGGAGCATGTGGGGTAGTAGGACACCTGACTATTACTGATAATGTGACTCTGACGGGAATGTCAATGGTCACAAAAAATATTTCTGAGCCTGGAACGTATTCTTCAGGTACAGGTATTTTTGAAAATAATCACTGGAAACGTACAGTTGTACGGCTAAGACAATTAGCAGATGTGCCATTGACCCAACTGACCAAACGACTTGATCATATGCAATCTCAAATTGAGTCTCTTGAATCAACTTTTAAATTGCGTAAATAGAATATGATGACCGAGTCTAAAATCCCAGCATTTGCTGTGCCTGAATTACCAATGCACATTCAAACCATCCGCGAATATCTTCCACACCGTTATCCTTTTCTGCTAGTAGACCGGATTACTGAGGTGACAGAAAATGGAATTGTCGGATATAAAAATGTATCGATTAATGAAGAATTTCTCCAAGGACATTTTCCTAACTATCCACTTATGCCGGGGGTACTGATTGTAGAGGCACTCGCTCAAGTATCTGGTATTCTTGGCTTTATCATGAATGAACAAAAGCCATCAGAAGGTTCTCTGTTTCTTTTTGCAGGAGCTGAGAAAGTAAGATTTAAAAAACAGGTGGTTGCGGGTGACCAACTCGTATTAAAATCAGAGTTGGTAATGCAAAGACGCGGCATTTATAAATATCAATGTACTGCCAGCGTCGATGGTATAGTAGCAACTACAGCGGAAATTATGGTTTCGCATCAGCAAGTATAGAGCAGGCATGAGCAATAACGACTTCATTCATTCTACCGCTATTATTGACTCATCTGCAGTAATTGCTCCAGATGTACAGATTGGACCTTATTGTATTATTGGCCCAAATGTAACTATTGGAGCTGGTACAAAACTCCACTCACATGTTGTAGTGGGGGGCTTTACCCGAATTGGCGAGCAGAATGAAATATTTCAGTTTGCCAGTGTCGGAGAAATATGTCAGGACCTGAAGTATGCAGGTGAAGAAACTTGGCTTGAGATTGGGAATCATAACTCGATTCGTGAACATTGCAGTTTACATCGGGGGACTGTTCAAGATAAAAGTTTGACTAAAATCGGTGATCATAATCTGTTGATGGTGAACACCCATGTTGCTCACGACTGTGTTATTGGTGATCATAATATTTTTGCAAATAATGTAGGAGTAGCAGGTCACGTTCATATCGGTGACTTTGTAATTGTTGGTGGAAACTCTGGTATCCATCAGTTCTGCAAAATTGATTCTTATAGCATGATTGGCGGCGCATCGCTTATTTTAAAAGATGTGCCTGCATATGTAATGGTATCAGGTAATCCTGCACATGCATTCGGTATGAACGTTGAAGGTATGCGACGTAAAGGCTGGTCAAAGAGTGTAATTCAAGGGCTTAGAGAAGCTTTTAAGCTGATCTATAAAGCCAGTCTGACGACAGAGCAGGCTATTGAGAAAATTCGTGCAGAAATTCTTCCTGAAATTAGTGAAGTACAATTATTGATTGATTCACTGGAACAGTCAAAGCGTGGTATTGTGCGCTAAGCATGAGCTGTTATAAAAAAAGACGCCAAGTGGTGTCTTTTTTTATAAGCTGGTTTAGCTAAAATAATTTTCTATGATTTAAAATAGCCTGCTTCTTCAGACTTTGGATAGGTGCTAATGAGTTTGTTTTTAAATCGGTTAGCAGAAGCAGTATCTTTATCGACATCCTTGGCAATGCTGTAGAGTTGATACAACGCTCGTGAGGCTTTGGCTGAGGTCGGGTATTGATCTGCTACTATGGCATAGTTTTTCTTGGCTTCTTTATAATTTGGCGGCTCTACTGCCAGATTAAACTCAGCCAGCCAGAAGTAAGCATTTCCCGTATAAATACTGTTTGGATGGTTCTTGATAAAATTCTGCATTGGGGCTATAGCTTTCTTGGCACCGCCCTGTTTGTATGCATCCAGAGCGACAGTATAAGCTGCTTTTTCTAAGTCGCTCGGTGCTTGAGTAGAACTATTGCCTTGAGGCAAATTGCTAGAAGTACTATTAGATGCGATAGGGCTTACAGAAGTAGCAGCTGCTGGTTGAGCCTGTGTTTCTTCACTACTTGCCTCTTCATTTGCATTAGCGCTTTCAGGGTCAATTTTTTGAAGTAATAGTTCAATACGCTGATCAAGATCTGTATAACGATTTGTTAACTCTTTTTTGAGCTGGTCAATTTCATTTGCTTGTTCTTCAAGCTGACCACGTAAAGTACGTATGTCATTTTCCAGATTCTGGTTTTTCTGTACCAAATCCCAAGTCGGATTACTGTTTACAGTTGGTGTGGCAGTAGAAGCATTGTTGTAGCTAGAGGATTGCGAGAGGCCTCTCGATTCAATTGGAACGGCTGCGTACAGTTGAGTTGTACAAAGCAGGGCAATGAAAAGAAGGGAATGCTTATTGAGCATAATTTTGGTCCATCATATCGAGTGATTGGTCATCACTTTATTGTCTTGTCCAGCTAGGATCTAAAAATATCTAGCTGAAGTTCTACAGTATGCAGTCATTAAAAACGGCTGGCTCAAGAATTGCAATAACTCTTTACAATGTTCAGGCATATTTGGCGAGCATGAGCTTTTCCGGCTAACCTATAATATTAATAGTTATACCTGTAAAAGAGTTTCATTGTTTAAATCTTTAAGATCGTTGAGGAAATAATCAATTGAACGCTCAAGGTGCGAAAATAATGAGCAGAGACTTGCAACTTGGTTAAAAAACTCTATACTTGGTTTTGCAATGGTAGCCCCGCTGGTAGCCTCGCAATTGTACTCTGTGAACCCCGCCAGGACCGGAAGGTAGCAACGGTAGCAGATCTATGATGTGCCGAAGTTTTGCTAGTGGGGTTGCCACCACTATTCTTCATCAGCCATTCGGTTGACTGCTTTCATAATTGCTTCCATTTCAAAACCACGATACTGTAAAAAGCGGATCTGTTTTGCTTTGAGTTTTGGTTCCTTTTCAACCTCAAAACCAAATTTTTTCACTTTCAGACGATAAGCTTGCTCCGCCCAGTCTATATCAGATAAATTATCTTGAATTAATTCAGTATCCAGCTGCTTGGTTTTAAGAGCCAGTTTAATTCGATTCGGGCCTTTGCCTTTGCGTAATTGACTTGATAGCATCGCTTCAGCTACCCGCTGATCACTTTGATAAGAGTTTTCACTCAGTTCTTCAACTAATGTTCTTACTTCATCTGGATTCTCTGCATAGAGACAAAGTTTTTCAATCAGTTCGCCTTTTGAATATTCGCGTTTAGTTAGTAGGGCAAAAGCATAAGAGCGTAAACGAGTTCCGGTTAAAGGTTTTCGTTGAGTTTGCTGATTTCTTTGCTTAAACATGCAATCCTTCCTTAGATGGAAAAACGCCCCGTGGGGCGTTTCTTTCAGTTCAATTAACTTTCTAGGAAGTCCGGGACTTCTTCTGCTTCATCTTCTGCCACCGGCGCATTATTAGTAGTTAAGAGCTGCTCACGAATAAGACGCTCAACTTCTACTGCCAGCTCCGGATTTTCTTCCAGATGACGAATCACATTATTCTTGCCTTGGCCAATTTTATTACCTTGGTAAGAGTACCATGCACCAGCTTTCTGGATGATTTCTTGCTGAACAGCTAAATCAATCAACTCGCCAAGATGGTTAACCCCTTTGCCATAAAGAATCTGAAATAGTGCTTCTTTAAATGGAGGCGCCATTTTATTCTTGACGACTTTAACTTTGGTTTCAGAGCCAATAATTTCATCGCCTTCTTTTACCTGACCGATACGGCGAATATCCAGACGGACTGATGCATAGAATTTTAATGCATTACCACCAGTTGTGGTCTCAGGACTACCAAACATTACACCGATTTTCATACGAATCTGGTTAATGAAGATTACCATACAGTTAGAACGCTTAGCATTACCGGTAATCTTACGCAGTGCCTGGCTCATCAGTCGAGCTTGCAGCCCCATATGTGAATCACCCATTTCGCCTTCAATCTCGGCACGTGGGGTCAAGGCAGCAACGGAGTCGACTACGATCAGGTCAATTGCTCCCGAGCGTACCAGCATGTCTGCAATTTCTAATGCCTGTTCACCATTATCTGGCTGGGAAACCAGCAGGTTATCAATATCTACGCCAAGTTTACGTGCATACTGCGGGTCAAGTGCATGCTCTGCATCAATAAACGCACAAGTACCACCAGCCTTCTGACACTGCGCAATTGCCTGCAATGTCATAGTAGTTTTACCTGAGGACTCAGGACCGTAAATTTCAACAATACGGCCCTTAGGCAAACCGCCAATACCCAGCGCAATATCTAATGTTAAAGAACCGGTTGATACAGCTTCTACTGCCTGCACGGTATTATCACCCAGGCGCATTACCGTATTTTTACCAAACTGTTTCTCAATTTGGCTTAACGCGGCATTGAGCGCTTTGCTTTTATTCTCATCCATCTCACAACCTCAAAACTTTCGTAATATCACTATTCACTCAAGTGGATGTATCAAAGTAAAAACTTGTTTCCACCAGATTATAGTGACAGATTTATAATGACGTTTCTATGTGTTTTCCGGTCTGGGCGACACAATATGACGTGTAATTTTAACCATCATTATATGACCAGGAGTGGTCATTCTGATGATCATTTCCTTGTTTAAACTTGTTGATATCGCGACGATCTTTTTTGCTCGGACGATGATCTGGTCGTGCTAGATTATGCAATTTTCGTTGCGATGCAATCAATTCACGACGAGCGATACTTACGGGTGTTTCTTCATAAAGCATCTGGGCAACTGGTGCAGGACCACGAGTGTTTGACAGGGCTTTAATAGTTACGGTTTTACGGTCAAATCCTTGCTGAATGGTTAACTCCATTCCTACACGTATTTCCTTGGAGACTTTTACCCGTTCACCCTCATGGTGGACTTTACCACCTTCAATTGCTGCTTTCGCAACTGAGCGGGTTTTAAAAAAACGCGCTGCCCATAGCCATTTGTCTACGCGCATGCTTTCAACGGCAACATCTTCATGCTGTTTTAACATTGATTTCCTTATAAGCAGTTTCTGAAATAAAAGGAAAGAGTTCAATCAAATTATCTATGGCAGGATAATCTAGTTGTTCTTGCAGGCGAGGTGCTTGCAAACTTGAAGGTTGAAGAATAGTGAACAAGTTTTTAATTCCAAATTTCTTGGCACTGTGTAAGACCTGAGCTGTATCATCAATCAATACGGCCTGTTCCGGATTGAAAGAATGCTGTTGCTGCAGGTACTTCCAGAATGCTAGAGTTTCTTTAGGATAGCCAATCTGTTCACTGCTGATGATTAAATCAAAATGAGGGCGCAGTGGTATATTTTCAAGTTTTAATTCTAGGCTTTTACAGTCAGCATTGGTGACTAGCCAGCAGACATGACCAGCAGCCTTTAGCTGCTCTAAAAGCTCTAAACTCCCAGCTCTGAGACAAATTTTACTTTCATGGTTTTGCTGCATTTTTAGTGTATTGATACCAGTTTGTAGGCTCCAGAATGCAGAAGAATACCAGCTCAAAGTGTGTTTATGATCTAGATAAAGCTGCTGTAGATATTGATGGCTTTTCTCTAAGGAGTAGCCATGAAACTGGGCATAGTGCTCAGGCAAGCATTGATTCCAGATATAGTCGTCAAAAGCCAGATCCAACGGTGTGCCGTCCATATCAAACATTATTGGTTTAAGCATAGTTGTCCTGAATAAAGTTATTTTTTCCTCAAAATTATAACTTAAATACAAATAATTTTTATTTAAGCTGACTTAATTAGCTAAGATTTTAAAATATATAATTTTTGAATTTATCTTCTAATAAAAAATATTAAATATAGATAAGTTAAAATATAAATAAGCTTATGCTAATTAAAATTATAAGTATTATTAAAGTACATCTGGGTTATTTTATTAATATTAAAATATAAGTTTTTGAAATTGATATTATTTAAATATTTTTCAGATAAAGGGTAAAATAGTATTCTATTCAAATTACTATTTTTGTTTTAATATTTTTGGTCATATGAAAAGTTTTAGATTTCTTTAGAATTATAAGGGCTAAGTAATAAGGAGAAACAAATGAATAATAAGTTACTCATCATTAGTCTTATAAGTCTTATTATTTTACTTGGGTTTATAGCTAAAAATGAAGTTTATGAAAAAATGCAGAAGGATAATCATCAAGTTATATTGGAAAATAAAGGAATTTCTAATAGGATTTTTTAGTTTACTCAATCTTTAAAAATAGATCTATGGGATTTTAAATAAAAATTTTCTACTTAATAAGTGTGATATGTATCACGTTCCTGATTTATAATAGAAGCTCTATTATTAAAATATAATGTTTTAATAACTAAAACTGAGAGAAGATAAAAATATATTTCACTTTCGTATACAAGCAAATGATGAAAGTTAGTGGTAGCCTTAACACATCCAAGTCCGGACTCTGTATTTATGTTTATTCAATCTCAAGCACCTACAGATGAACTTATGCTTAAGCTTTTACCTATGCTTGAGCAAGCTGGCCAAACTCTTTTAGAAGAGTATGAGGGTTATTGTGCAGGAAATGATTTTAATATTAATAAAAAAATAGACCAGTCACCTGTAACTCAAGCTGACTTAAAGATTAATCATTATATACTGGAACAGTTGGCATATCTCACACCTGAAATACCAGTTTTATCAGAAGAAAGTGATTATTCAAAACGTCATCAATGGCCGCTTTGCTGGCTGCTAGATCCTCTTGACGGCACTAAAGAATTCATTCATGAACGTGATGAGTTTACGATTAATCTCAGCTTGATTAGGCATCATAAAACTATATTTTCAGTCATTGTTGTACCTTGTGAAAAGCGCATGTACATGGGCTATCTTCAAGATTTACCATTTCGCTATCAATTCAGTCAGCGGCAATGGTATCAGTATCAGCAAAATCTAGCAGATTATAAGCAAATCCAGGTAGGGTTAAGCCACGGCAGCAAAGATATACGCTATCAGCAATTTATGGATCATATTGCGCAGCAGTACCCCGTGGTACGACGTGAAGCGGGGAGTGCTTATAAATTTTGTATGATGCTAGAAGGCGTGATCGATATTTACCCGCGCTTTCACCCGACTTCTGAATGGGATACAAGCGCCGGGCAGGGGCTTTTGGAAAGTATCGGTGGTGGCCTGTTGAGTTTACAGAAAGAACCTTTTACCTATAATGCGCGTAGCAGTGTATTAAATAACGGGTTTATAGCATTTACTAATCAGGTAACACGGACTCTCTCGCTTGAGGCTTTGGCGCAAGTAAAGCTTTAACCCTGAACATCAGCTCACTCTCATGCTATAGTAATAGATAAATTGAGTTATTAAGAAATTCTATGTCGCTGAAGTTACTGCCGCCCAGTATGCATAAAGCCTTGGAACTGTTACCAGAAGCCTCAGTGCCTGTAACCTTGTTTACACGGCATTCTTTAAGAGAAATTGTAGCAGGGCAGGGATTGGCTGGGTACGACCTGCAGTTAACAGAACAAGGCCGTGACTTAGCCCATGAATGGGGTGCTTATCTCATTAAAAATACGGATCGCTTGATTCAGCATTGTATTTCGAGCCCTATTCAGCGCTGTATTGATACAGCTGCTTTGATGATTGAAGGGGCAGATCAGGTAACTCCGGCTTTAAATACACATTCGATTGAAATTGTTGAGCAGGGTCTACTGGTAGAACCTGGAAGCTTTGTACTGGATATCCAGCAGGCTGCACCTTATTTTAAACAGCAGGGTGCACTGGGCTTTATCAACAGTTTTGTCAATAACACATTACCTGGTATGAAGAATCCTATTATGGGCGTAATGGATGTACTTGAGCTGATTTACAGCACTCATCCGCAGAACTGTCGAGGTCTAAGTCTGGCAGTAAGTCATGACACCATTATTGCTGCTATTGTCGCCATAATTTCAGGACATACTCAAATTAGCCAAGCCGACTGGCCACAAATGATGGAGGGATTATTTGTATGGTTTGAAGGTGAAGATTTTGACCATAGTAAACTGAAGTGGATTTGGCGAGGTGAGGTAAAAGAACTGTCTATTCAGCAGTTTCAGGCCCAGCAAGCAAACATTTCCTGAGGATAACAACTGACAGGTTCCGTAGAAAATTCTATAATAATTGATAGATAAAAAATATTCAGTAAGTCAGAGGATAATAAGTAATAATCCTTTAAATTTCATACAGAATAATATCAGTATTCTTATTTTTAATAATATCTACTACTCTAAATAGCAAAAAAATTGAGCTAGAGAAATTTTAGCCAGAAAAAAAGCCCATTATAGGGCTTTTTTACATATATCACTTAGTTAGAAGCTAGAGCTTTAACTTGAGTGTTTAAGCGGCTCTTATGACGAGCTGCTTTATTTTTATGGATGATGCCTTTATCAGCCATACGGTCGATTACAGGAACAGCTTTTTTATAAGCTTCTGTAGCTACTGCATAATCACCAGCAGCAATTGCACTTAAAGTACGCTTGATGTAGGTACGAACCATAGAACGCAAGCTCGCGTTGTGTTTGCGCGCTGTAACATTTTGACGCGCACGTTTTTTTGCCTGAGCAGAGTTTGCCACTCTTGCACTCCTTGAAATAGATTGGTCTGGGCGGGCTGTAGTTGAAACTGACCTTCACCAGAAGACACCATAACCAGCCCGTAAACAAGTGCCATATTTTGATGAAATGGCACGCCGAAGTCAAGTGTCGCGACGCTTTCACAACATTTTACTTGAAGATAAAAATGAGAGAAAACGTTAGATTATAAGAAATTTAAGAAGATAGGCTAAAAAATGACTGAAAATATCAAAAGTGCCATCGTAATTGGAGCAACAGGGCTAGTTGGACGAGAGCTAGTTCGAGAATTACATCAACTGGCTGAATGTGAACGCATTACTGTAGCAGTGCGGCAAGAAGATGCCGAATATAAGCAAATGTCTAAAGTAGAGCAGTTGGTCGTATCTGACTTTTTTATGTTAAATGATGAGGATGTAAGTGGCCATACTCATGCATTTAGCTGTCTTGGCACTACCATCAAAAAAGCAGGTTCTAAACAGGCATTTTATAATACTGATTTCGGCATTAATGCGCATTTTGCTGAGCTGGTTCAGGATGATGTGCTACATTTCCTCTTGGTAAGTGCAATGGGTGCAGCATCTGAATCTATATTTTTTTATAACCGGGTTAAAGGTGAGCTTGAAGATTATATCCAAAGCATGGATATGAACCGGATATCATTTATAAGGCCTTCGCTATTGCTCGGAGAGCGTCAGGAAAGCCGTATTCTGGAGGATTTAAGCCAGAACCTGTTTCGTACAGTTGAAAAATATATTCCTGGTAATTTTAAATACAAACCTGTGACAGCTCGGCAAGTAGCTCATACTATGGTCAAGGCAGCGCAAAATCAGACTGAAAAATATAAAGTTTATGATAATTTAGCTATACAGAATATGCCGTAATTGGAGATAAGACATGAATACAGAATTCGTAACCTGTGACCTGCTAGATAATAATCCTGATAAAGAACTACAAGTAATGTGTCCATCAATTGAAGGTAAATACTTTAAAAGTTACGGGTTGCGTAAAACCTTTGGTGGACAAGTGGTTACAGTAAAATGTTTCGAAGACAACTCAAGGGTGAAAGAGCTTCTTGCTACAGATGGAACGGGTAAAGTACTGGTAGTAGATGGCGGTGCTTCCATGCGATGTGCACTTATGGGTGACATGATTGCTGAATCAGCTGTAAAGAATCACTGGAATGGCGTAATTATTTATGGCTGTATACGTGATGTTGATGCAATTGCAGAGCTGGATCTGGGGGTACATGCATTGGCTGCCATTCCACAAAAAAGTAACCGTAAAGGCATTGGCGAAGTTGATGTAACTTTGTATTTTGGTGGAGTGACTATTCATGCCGGTGATTATATTTATGCCGATAATAATGGTATTGTCATATCGAAAGAAAAGCTTGTAGAAGCATAATTATAAGGAAAAAATATGGTGAATCATCAAACTAAAGTAATTCAGGCGCTGGTTTCTAGTTTTACAGAAGGTGGAAGAGGTGTATCGGGAACGCCCCATCCTCATCAGCCCGAAAAACCACTCAAGCTTTATGAGTTTGAAGCTTCACCATTTTGCCGTCGTGTACGGGAAGTATTGACACTTTTAAATCTGGATGTGGAAATCTACCCTTGTCCACGTAATGGTACCCGTTTCAGGCCCATAGTCCAAAAAGAGGGCGGTAAACTGCAATTTCCTTTTCTGATTGATGAAAACACCGGCGACAAACTGTATGAATCGGAGCAGATTATTGCTCACTTATTCAAGTACTATGGCAGGAATGGGCGAGTACCTAAAGCCTATCAGAATTATCCGAAAATACCTTATGTTGCTATTGTGGGAACTCTTGTTAATGGGTTAAGAGGTGCTTTTTCTAAGGTCAATACAGGTGATGCGCCTGAGCAATTACTAGAATTATGGAGTTTTGAAGGCAGCCCTTATTCACGCGTAGTTCGTAGCGTACTGAGTGAGCTGGAAATTCCATATATTTTGCATAATGTTGCCAAGGAACGGTTGCAAGATATGGGGCCAGCAAAATTAAGACTTAAGCCAGGCAAGTATGTGCCGGTTTCTGGTGGGAAACGGAGGCAAGTCATGCAGGTGATGGGGCGAGATCTTCAGGTCCCTTATATGATAGATCCAAATACTAATACAAAGATGTTTGAATCAGCAAACATGGTTCGTTACCTTCAAGAGTATTACGGTGTCTACCTAAAGTGCAATAACATGCCTTAAATACCAGACAAAAGCATTTGAATGACAGTGTTTTTAATTTTGAGTCT